>JAUWOU010000155.1 GCA_030612005.1 Candidatus Thorarchaeota archaeon
AGAGAGGGAACTGGCGGGCACGGTAGAGAAAGAGTGCAAGATGTTTTTGAGAATGGCGAGGTTTGATGATCCGTGGAACGAGTATCGATTGTTGGTCCCAGGAATGAGGGTTGTTTTGAGCTTTTTTAGGTAACTCTAGCAACCCTTCTTTTTCTTGTTAGTTTTATTATTAGACGTACCTGAGAGGTTTTGTGCATAGATAACACCAAAGGGAACCATTACAATTACTATTGTGATGACTCCTATACCAAGTAACATGGAGCAGACTCATAATCAGTGGGAATCCTCCAGAAGCGAGTGAGGAAAATCGTGGTGATGTCATATTGATCAGTAAAGTGCATGGTCTTGATTCCAAGAGGCCAGTCGGTTGATGGGTCTCCAATGACACCATTGCGCACACAGTCGCCAATGAGAGGGTCAAGTTGCCTGCCCAGTGGCTTCTCTTTGAGTATCATGCTCACGGGAATATCGAAGAGTTTGTGGAACCTTCTGCTAGCTTCCTTTGCATAGCAGTCTCCCAAACAGCCACGCCCAAGGTTTGCTTCACTACCTGAACAGCCATGCACTGTATCGAGATGATTGCCACCCTTACGAATCTCTCTCCTTCCCCAATCTCTTGTGGTATCGGTCTTGACGGACTTGATGGTTCCAGTGACCTTTATGGCTTGACGTTTGTAGGGTTCCCAAGGGCGTTTGTTGACTTCTGGTTCAATGTAGTCTGTGAGTGCACCAAGGGTTGGCCCTGTATAACCAAACCGAGTGAGAGTGAGTTGCCCCGTCATGTACCTGTGTGTTGATCGAAGCTTTTATACTCATACAGATATCAGTGGGTTGACCCATTCCAGAAGGTGAGGGTCGGCCTTTGAACATATTGTATTCCTGTACTTGACTGGTGGAATAGGAAACAACTCGGGTTCAATATTGTGAACTTGAGGGTCGGCCACTAGTAACGTAGATAGCCTTCTCTCACCTTATCATAATCTCGATTGTATTTGGGAAATGCAATCAGTGAATGTTACCATTGGATAATCCCCCTCATTCAACTTCCTCTCAGTAGGACTGTTCTGTAGTCCAACAATACTAACTCCGTTCTGCTGGTACTTGCGTACTTTTTCATAATTACTCGGAAATAGAGGATCCAAGCTCATCAGATATCCAAGAGGTCTGTTGGTTTTGTCCGATTTCCATCTGCTATCATTTATAGTTCGTTTCAATTTACTCAGCGCACTGTGAAGAGCATAGGAGCCAGTAATGATAACCTTAACATCTATTGTAAAGATTAGTTTCTCTCCACTTGTCTTTTGCAGGTAGATATCGGGTCTGACATCCTTAGAGTCTGGTAGGCGTAGTCTCCCGTTATGCACTAGGATATACTCTGGTTTTTCCTTGCAATCCACAAATGGCCAGATATAGCGGGTATAACCATGTAGACGATTCTTCGAAATAATAAATTCACAATCAAGCATCCGTTGCAGGTGCTTTTTTAGCGTGTAGAAGACAATATATTCTCCTAACCATGGCCAGCCTGCAGATGTACCCATATGCTCTTTGAGTTTTTGCCTTGTATTTTCATACAATGATGATAGCTGTTGGAGTTGGTCTTCAAGTCTTAGTTCGAGTATGTTTTCAACTTCACTGTTAACCAGTTTGAATATTGGTGCTGCTATATCATACACTTCCTACTCACCATCCACTTGAACCGAAGTTCCTCAGAATAATCGCTCTTCGCATGTTTCCTGTTCTGGAGAAGGTGGCGAACACACAGTTAATCGTGGTAGGAGGGGGGAGTTTCGTTATGTAATTGAGGGCATGTTACAAAACTAGACCCGTGCATTCGCCGTTGATCCATACCAACTCCTACTCACATATCTATCTGCGACCTTCCTAATAAATCCATCAAGTTTGGTGCTATTATATCTATACTAGGAGGGAAACGAGGGATTTGATGACAGTAGTAATCCGATGGAGATAGCCCCTTTTATCTAGTTCAAATTGAATAAGTAGGTCTAGTTCCTCCAAGAGTTGGAGTAGATCTGAAACACAGCGTCTAACACTAGCTGAAGTTTTTTCCTCAGCCCAGACCTCTGTATGTCGAATCATTACTCTAATTTCGGTCAATATTGACATTAGCTGGTCACGGTTTGGTTTTGACCCCAAGAGAACTCCTATTTTGGATATTGCTCTCCCAAGTTTGTTCCTCCTCATCTGTTCTTTTTTGGACAATCTGCAGAACACTAATTCATCGACAGTTGCTCGAAGTTTTGGTAGAACAGAGAATATCATGTCATACACTTCTGCGTATTTTCATAATATAAGAGTACTTCTCGATATCAAGATGTTCGTATTCACAGCTACAAGATACCCTGTTATTAATTATCTATCGGATAGTGGAAACCTCTTTACATGATTTATTCTGTTCAAATACATGAGAAAGAAGCCCATGTCCTATATCATGGAAGAGGGTCTTAATACATTGCACAAGACAATCGTAATAGTTTAGAGCAGTTAAGACAGAAGAAAGAGCGCGGCTTTAATGACTGAGGACATCCGTGATAGTATTCCCTTGTTGTCTAGATCATGTTGGAGGACTACCTTCAATTCACTTGCTTGAAGTACCATGTCTGACATTAGTCTGCGGACTTTTACAGTAGGTGCTGCTTCAACTCCACTTTCAGCATACCTGCAAGCTTTTCCGATCTCAGAAAGACTGCGTTGAAGGTCAGACTTGTCGGGATTGTTGCGGATTAATCCTCTCACTGTGACTAGACTTGTTCGAATCCTTAGCAGTCTTTTCTGTTCCCTCTTGGATAATCTACAATCGTCTAGTTCATCACAAGTGACCTGCAATTGTAAGAGAAATTGGAGTTTCATTATGATAACGATGTAAAATTATAGCATTTAAAATGTACTTCCCTCTAAATGCATGGCTGACCTCAATTAGCTAGGAGCTTAAATCGTCCATACAACACAAGAATACATGACCACTCCCAAGCGTTGCCCAACCTGCAAGTCCACAGACAGGATTACCCTACTCCGACACCCAATCGAGGGTTACATCAAATGGGGCTGCTGGTCTTGCGTCAGAAAGACCTTCCCCGTAGGTTCCACAGTGGCACGCTTCGTTCACAAAATCACTCCTGGTAGATCAGAGTGGTTGATGACCATCTCAAATGAGAGAGACCTTGAAGAATTCGAGGCGATTGGTAATTGGGCACAGACTCAGGGGAAGAATATCGTATCCCTCTACATGTATACCAACTGGCGCAAGAAGACAAATGCGGGACCATCGAGTTTTAGCTTCGGACATGAGCATAGCCTTGAGCACCTTGAAGGGAGAATCGAATGGTTGAGGAGCAAACTGCCTGCATTGTCTGGTCAGTTCACAAGGATTTCTGCGGATGTGTATCAGGCGATCCTTGACTTCTGAGCATTTCTCTCCCAGTTCTAACTCTCGTTGATTTCTTTTGCATATGCAGCATATTCTTCACACGTACTAGGACCCTTGTCAGCAGGGCATTGATGAATACAGGCTTCGAGTTCTCCGAATAGGTCATATTTATGCCCCTCTTCTCTTGGGATGGTTTTCGTTCTGCCACACACGAACTCGTATTCAACATCCCTGTAAAGAAGTGACCCGATGAGGTCAGATGCTTCGGAAATTGAAAGTTCGGATACCTCTTTCTTCCCTGCTTGCTTGAGATGTCGTGCTTCAGTTTCTTGATCCATATCGTTAGCGAACCTGTTGGTAAGCATTATCTCGATATACTCAGCTTGTTTTTCGGTTATTGGTTTCATTTTCTCACTACCACTATATGAAGTGAGAAGAACTTAATATATCAAAATTATCATTCAATAGTTAGAGGGTAATTCATGGAACAACCTTTCTCAAAAGACCTTGAAAATACAATTGATGATATTGTCAAAAAAGTGAAACATGAACAGGAGAAAGCCAAGTATGGTGAGAAGAGTCTCTATGAATCAAGTGAGAGTACTGTTGAGCACCAGATAATTGGACCCATTATCGTATCTTTGGGTTGGGACCTTACGGATCCCGAACAGGTTACAACGAAATATTGGAAATTAAGAGACAATACTGTGGATAAACCAGATTTTGTATTGTATGAATATGACCGTCCAGTTATTGTTATCGAAGCAAAAGCTCTTGGAAAAACAGGGGGTCAGGATAACGTCATACAGATTCTAAAGTACCTTCGATATTGTCCTAACGTCTTCCTTACGGACGGTATTGTGTGGAGTTGTTATTCTGAGAGTGCAATGGGCTTCTCTATCAGACAATTACCCTTTGGTGACCCTGAGTGGGACCCTACCTTCAAGAGAGAGATTCTTCCCAAAGTTAAACCAGTGTGGGAATTTGATCTACTCAAGCACAATCGAGAGTATTGCCTCATGCTTCTATCAAGCATATCTAGAGAGGGTTTAGATATGAACATGGATTACGAGAAGAGGATTCAGGAAGCATATTATAGAGTAAATGCAAGGACTTCAGCATTCATAGATGAAGTGTTGGAGGAGATGATTATGGAACTTGACCTTATGGAGATTGTCCGAAATAGAATCATCTATAGTCTAGCAGAACACTTCAGAGTAAGACTCGAACATAAAATACTACCAGAAACAATAGAGAATCGATTGGACCTTGATTTTGAGGATGATTTGAAAAGATATGTCCATAGAAATATTGGAAAGGTAATCGAAGATTCTGATATTGAACTCTAACAGATAGAATTAACCTGTTTCTCTAATTTGGGACCGAAATATGTGATTTCTTTGAACTGTATCAGCAACTAGTGTTATCCATTGTGAACCCGAGCTGATATTATTCTCAGTTTCCTCCTTCGACTAAGGCTTCAGCAAGTGGAGTTAACCATATTGAACCCTAATCGCTCAGACCCCTATCGGCTTTGCGCCAATAGTTTCGCCCTGTTGATCCACCAGAATCAAGTCGAGTTTACTATGGTGAATCCTACTTGCGAATTTCATTGACAATTTCAATTACTGTATGACCGGTATCCTTCTTATCAGAGGCCGACCCCCGATTATTCTACGAGCTTATAACATACGGTCTCCACAAAGTACCATGAGGGGTTCATTGACCAACCTAATATGCTATGACTGCTGTGAGTGCGTAGACAGGAACGGAACAAGTCATGGCTTCTGTAAAATTGAACAAGAGCCTATCGGAGGCTTGGACTGGAACAATGAGGACTTTGACAAGTTCATTTCTCATATCTTTCCAGATTACGCCAAGTATTGCGAGAACTTCGAACTAAGAGCGCAATTCGCTATTCGTGGGTTGCATCTAGTTATCTACATCACGACTGTAGACACACTGAAAGAAACCTTTGCCATACTCAAGGGGGATGGTAGGAAATGATATACTACAAGTACCACCTTTCTTGGTTCAATGGCGAAGAAGAACAAGAGGCAGAGTTCTGGCTTCCAAAGGGCGACGACCCTAAGATTCACGTCGGGTCTTTGCTCAATCTTGTAGAATTGGATGCGGATGATACAGGTTACGCTTACAGTCTAGATAAGATTGGGGAGGTTGCCTGCGATTGAGTCCCGAGTACACTCCTGTTGATTCATGGGATGTGGATAAGTCGACAACAGATTTGGCGGATATGGATAGGAACCCCAAGAACTGAAGCGTACAGCCTTTCTCTTATCCCAGATGTAAAGAGAATGAAAGTACATGTTACCAAGTGAATTCATGAACTCCTCTATATCCGTGATAACTGTCTTTGTGACTCTCCGTTTGAATTTTGATGTCTTACCAGGAAGAAGTATTGGCATGATGTTCACAATGAGTTTTCCATCAGGTACAAGCTTCTTTACACATTCTTCGAACACAACCCAGAGTGATTCGAGATATTCTTCATAGGTGGAGGATGACTGACCAATGGCATCATCATTGCCATAATCTTTGAGATTCCAATAGGGCGGAGAGGTGACGACAAGATGAACTGACTCGTCTGGTATTAGATCCATTCTTTTACTATCACCAGTAATAACAATGTGTTTGGTCATGTTACTTACGCCCTCCACTTGCAAGGTCCCAAACTATTACCTGTTCTTTTCTTTTTGTAATGTTAATCTTATCCCAGAGACCACTAGCCGTTTTTGTGTACTCACGCTCCACAATGTAGGGATCAGTCCAGGGAGCAATTTCCGTAAAGAAATCAGAGCCACGTATGAGTTTCTTTCGAACCATGCGGTTTCCAACGACAAATATCACCAAGGACTCATCATGCAATACTTGATCGATTGATTGTAGAGCTTTCGTCATTTCTTCCTTGTAGGTTGAATATCTTTGAATTAGACCCTCTCGAATAATGGACCGATCCACACCCAGTATTTCAAGAACTATTTTGGAGTAGTAACCGGTATAATCTAAGGCATCAAAGTAAGGGGGACTAGTGTATACGAAATCAACAGAGTGTTTACGCACAATTTGATGGATATTTCGTGTATCATGGGTATGTATCTTCACAGAAGGAGTTCCAAGAACATAATCAATATGCTTTCGTGCTTTACGAAGTAATTTCGAATAGAAATCGATGTCCTTGAGAGGCTTGTTTATTTTTCCTGTCGAAGTTGAAGTCCAAATCCAGTCACTACATGCTCGAGCTGCCAGGCATATTGCCCCATAAAAGCTGGAGAGTAGATATGATGAGAAATCATTAGATACTGAAAGGATACGCATGATTTGGTCTGCAGTTTTTTCGTGAAAGTTTCTAGCAGGTTGGGAGGGCATTGGCGTAACATCTGTTAATGACTTAGCAGCTTCAATCGCATTCTCGAGATGCTCAATTGTAGATTTCTTATCTAATGGATCAGTCTTCCCCCGTGCAATAGTGCATGCTAGGGGATTGTTGTCAACACCAATAGATTTCAACCCATGTTTTTGTGCTTCATAGATGATTGTCCCTGTACCACAGAAGGGATCTAGCAATCGGGATTTAGTCGGTAGCTGTTCAATCACATGTGATGCATCTAATGGAGACATCTTTCCTCTATAGGGATAGATACCATGGATAGATCTAGGATTATTCACCTTCTCAAATCGTCTGAGTGTAACTCTTCTCATAGAAGTTGTAACTTGAGTGTTATCGGTCTCAGACTCGTGCATTGCACTTTTTGAGTAGGGATACCTCACTAAAAAGCTGCCCCGTCTTCAATTAGATATCTCTACAGGTTTCACAACCAGCTCGAGGTCTCAGACCAAGACGGCGCATTATCTTTCCACCAGGAAGATCTGATTCTGGTAATGAATCTGATTGAATACCAGCCTGCATTGGAATATCTCTTCGACCAACTTCAACGAAACCATAAGCTCCAATGAGCATCTGAGAAGGTATGTTTTTTTCATAGACCTCACAATACACTTCATCTACGCCAGAATCGAGAAAATATTTGGATGCACTCTTGATAAGGGCCGTAGCAACACCTTTTCTTCTCCGACTCGGAAGAACCCCAATTCCAGTAATCTCTCCATAATTAGAATCGCTCTGTTTTTCTACAAAGCAAGCAATAAAGCCAGCAAGAGTCCCACCTAATTTTGCAACGAATATTCCCTCTGGATCAAGTTTCGTGGCTTGTTCAGAAGTAAGCGGACAGAAAGGATCAGGTGATGCAAGAAAACATCTATTGTATAGATTTACAAATTCGTCTACATCACTCATCTCAAATTGGTTAATCTTGATATAGCTTGGAACCTCTTTATCTCCCCACCACTCTTCAGCAAGTTTGAGTGCTTCTTTTGATTCTGCTTTCATTACCAAATAAGATCTCATTATTGCTGAAGGTGGCTTTGAGTCATCGGACACCATCACTAGCACCGCTTGAATGAAATCTA
>JAUWOU010000187.1 GCA_030612005.1 Candidatus Thorarchaeota archaeon
GTTTGTAGGCCATATTTGGTAACTGATTTGGAAACCATACTTATGAAGCGGAATAGATGCAGTGTACAATCCTGATGATTGTGTCATAAGGGATACCGCCCATGCCGCACCACTACAGTTAGTCCACCGGAATGTAACGAAATCCGCATTAGACACATTTGCGGTTACAATCACGGAGTTTGTGTATTCAGGCGTCGATGGAGTGTGGTGTGATTCCCAGATAATTGGGAGTTTCATCGCTTCTTCAACCGCCTTTGAAATGTTCAGTTTCCCATATCCCCATATCGGATTTGCGGGCGCGGGATACGGTGTGATTACTGGAGTAAATGCATCAGTATACGCACTGGCTTCGATAAGGTCCTTCACTACCAGTCCGCAATCAGGGTTTAGCTGTAGCAATAACGCGGCTGCTCCTGCAACATGAGGTCCTGAAGCTGATGTCCCACTAAAAAGACGAGACCCTCCAAATACAGGATCAAGTGCAAGTCCGCCGTAATTATCATACCATGTGGCCCAAGCTGAATCACTAGACCAGGGAGATATGATATCCCAACCGCCAGGAGCAGCAATTGACATTTTGGGATTTCCATCAACTCGTGGACCCAATGACGAGAATGATGCCAATGTTCCTGCCGTTGCCCAAATTGATCTCGAATGATATGATGCCACAGAAATTGCAGTATCTGCAGTTGATGGCCACGTAATGATATGAGTATCAACAAGTCCATGTGCAGGATTCCATTCAGCCCCACCACTCCATGCACTAGCATCATCTGAAATGTAAAAGTGATATCGAGCTGTTTGTGGATGCAGAATATCTATTGACCAATATGATGTATCCTTGATTGTACCCACTATATCGATAGCAATCATCTGATTACTACCTCTAGTTGAGTTGGCAATGAATGCATCAATTGTAACATTTGTGCCAGTGGACGCCCTTTGGAAATTATAGTATCCTTGACCAAAGGATAGTTGATGAACAATTGTTCCGGTGGAGGTTGGTTCGGTAATGTTCACTTGTAAATTATTTACAGGTTTGTCACACAGTACAGTCAGGTATAATTCAGTTGCACCCAAAGCAGTAGGTACCCTGAAGCCTGTAGGCCAAAGTGTATTGTTCGGAATTGTTCTATCCGCATGCCTCCAAGCTCCCTGAAGATTCCCTGCAGGGACTATAACTGGAATCCCACTTGCAGTTAATGTATCAATTATCATCTCCACATTGCTTGAACCATCGAGAAACTCATAGGTCCACGAACCGACCTCGATAAGAATGACATCCGCACCATGATCTCTTGCCCAGATGAGTCCTTCTTCAACAGTTAATCCATCAGTACCAAAGATATTGATTGCCATAACTTCTGCATCCGGGGCGACGCAAACATATTTTCGGTATCCAAGCTGTCCTCCATTCAGGATACCTGCTACACCTGTACCATGACCATCTGTATCATAAAACGTACTAGATGTAAGATTTACACCGCGTTCCCATACTTGTGTAAAGCCACCATTTTTGTGTACTAGATATTTTGTCTTTGGAGTTTTGAGAGCAATTAGATTCTCCCCTGAATTAAGTTGATTATCACCATCGTCATCTACAACAAAGAAAGTGTCCCCATCATCAATTGATCCGATAGTGGTTCCGTTGTCTAGATATATCCAATCGACATCACAATTAAAGTTCCCATCTCCATCAACATCAATTGAATAGAGTGTTTCATTAGCTGAAATGATAAAGTTCGAATTCAAATCAATCCCATCAGTACCATTGATAAAAAGCCAAGGTGGACTAGCTACGACATCTAACCACGAAAATGTGCCACCATCTGCAAAGAAGAAATCCGGATGTCGCCACTGAATTCCCGTATCAAGATCTGCAATCAGGATATCTTTTCCTGTAAGATTGAGACCATAGTAATCCTGCATATCCCACGCTAAATCGGTGTAGGTTTCTGTTCCCGGAACCGAAATATCACGAGGCATCTGATACTTGGGATTATGTAGAGGCTCAACACTCTCTAGAGATGGATCATTCTGTAAATGTTCAAGAGCCACGTCTGAAACCTTCGCAAGGTAAATTGAACCTACATGCTGAAGCGTATCACCAAAATTGATTCCATTCATTTTATAGAATTCAATTTCTACTTGTGATAATTCTCTATCAAATCGAACAGTTACATCCTTTTGTTCCCCACTATCAACAAATTCCTGAACAGGAATCTCCGATGATACTGGCGAGAATTCTTGGTCTTGATCCTGCGCAATAGGATTGACCATCGTAAATATTGATACCACTAATATTATGAGTATAAGCGTGCGTTTCATCTTGATACCTCTCCTAATGACATCTGGATACGGAATATAGAAACATATAAGCTTCATTTGGATTCATCGAGTCTTTTTTTCGAGAGCCACATTGCGCAATTTGGTGTGAGTTTCAAAATCCCATAGCTAGTTTTGTAACTTGCTAGACCGAAGGGATCTTGATTTTCAAGAGAAAGACCAATGGAAACCTGTCTAACTATTATTTCAAATCTAGTAGCTCGACTTCAAAAATCAGAGTAGAATTTGGAGGAATCAACCCACCACCAACGTCCTTATCCCCGTAAGCTAGTTCTGGAGGTATGGTAAGTTTTCGTTTACCACCTACCTTCATCGTGAGAACACCCTGATCCCATCCTTGGATGACTTGGCCAACACCGATTTTGAATTCGAATGGTTCGCCGCGGTCAACGGAACTATCGAATTTCTTCCCATCAGTTAACCAACCAGTATAATGAACAACAACGGTTTGTCCTTGTGTTGGTGATGGTCCTGCTCCAGGAACAAGCTCTTCAATCTGTAGTTCTGCCATAGCATTATCACAAATTCGGGACCTAATAAACAGTATCGAGAAACGTGGATGTATAATTTTAGAATAGACTATAATGTCGACACACCTCGGGCTTATATCGACCTTTGCTCAATCATGTCATCTATTGTCTTTAACGAGTGGTTAGGAATATGTCAAAGAACAAGAAAGGAAAAACAAGTCCAAAGAGACCTACTGCACTAATCGCGTTGATTGTAGTCCTCATTGGCACAAATGTTGCAACGATTTACTACTTCACACTGTATCAACCGATGGTACCTCTTGCTGAGATTCCAATCAGTATTAAAGATGTGACAACCAACCTAGCAGACTATATTGGAAAAGTAGTGATAATTACAGGATACATTGTGATTGGTCCTACAGGTCCACTTCTTGTAGACCATCCTTTTGTTTTCCTGAATAACACGCTAAAGTCTGATGACCAACTCCTGTTTATTGGGGAGACTTTACCAGATTTGGACAGACTTGGTAGATGTACGGATGTGGAATGTGAAGTAGATCCATCATGCGATCCATTTACTGACGAAACTGTGAGAATAATTTATCACTCAGATACCTTCCGCGATGGTCTTGTATTTCAAGGGATTTTTGAAGACAAGGTTCTCGACACCTCAATCTTAGACGGACTCAATCTGACTCAGACCTTCCCAATAGCACAAAAATACGCAGTACTGTATAGTGGGGGATGGAGAGCCGACAAAGCATACTTTCGATATTGGAATGACCTGAGCTACATGTATTTCATCCTGCAGATGCATGGATACCCTGCAGACAATATCTATGTGGTCTACAAAGATGGAGTGGGCGAGGATGCGGACACACCAGTGGACTACCCAGCTACGCAAACATCCATGGAAACCGTCTTTCAAGAACTCAACCAGACACTTAATTCACGAGATACGCTATTCTTTTTCACAACGAATCATGGTGGGTCTAGTGGACTCACAACCTATTGGCCAAATGGTGGTGACGAGTATCTGAATACTACAGAGGTCGCAGGTTGGTTGGATTCAATAACCTGCCATCACATGATCATTGTCATGGAGCAGTGTTGGTCAGGTCAATTCATCCCAGCCATCAGCGCTCCAAATCGTGTTGTCATGACTGCATGCGATGATGGAGAGAGTTCCTATGCATGTGACACAGAAGGTCAATGGGACGAATTTGTTTATCATTTCATGTCTGCACTAATCGGAACCCAACTCCCAGGTGGTATTGGAGATGCTAATGCAGACTTCATTGTTGTGGATGGAAAAATCTCCATGCGTGAGGCCTTTCTCTATGCTGCCATCCATGATAGCTGGGATGAAACACCCATGTATG
Source organism: Candidatus Thorarchaeota archaeon (assembly GCA_030612005.1). GTDB lineage: Archaea > Asgardarchaeota > Thorarchaeia > Thorarchaeales > Thorarchaeaceae > SMTZ1-45. The sequence continues at coordinate 4,199 of JAUWOU010000187.1, forward strand.
ATGATGACGGGGACGGGGTCGGTTTATGGGCAGGTCCAGTGTTCTTTGGTACGGGATTTTATGGTGACAATATATTCCTCTGAGTAATGTGTGAGAGACCTATCAAAAGAATCCAAGGGATAGGTCTCCCCCTTTTATTCATTCAACTCGCTTACTGAAACGCTCCGGACTCAGTGTAGGAAAGCTCTAACACTGGACCAGACGAAGGAAATACCTGCATCATCTGCTGCTTCTATCGATTCATTGTCGCGTATCGACCCACCAGGAGCAACAACTGCAGATACTCCCTCTTTCACTGCGGCATCGATAGAATCACGATAGGGGAAGAAAGCATCCGAAGCCATTACAGCACCATCAGCCCTAGCTCCAGCCCTTTTCAAAGCTAACTCAACTGCACCAATTCGAGAGGTCTGCCCCATTCCTACTCCAAGGGTTCTCGTACCTGTACTTATCACAGCCGCATTAGACTTGGCATATTTGACTACTTTCCAAGCGAATATTAGATCTGCGATCTCTTGTTTGGAGGGGGATTTCTTTGAAACAACTTTGAGATCTGCTTCGGATATCTTGTGAGAGTCTGATGGTTGAACCAGAATACCGTTTGGAACCAGCCGGATTGTTAAGTCGGGTATCTTGTAATCGTTGAAAGTACAAAGTATCAGTTTCTTCTTCTTTGTGAGTATCCCAATAGCTTGCTCATCAAATTCAGGAGCAATAATTGCATCAACGAACATTGCGTTGAGCTTCTTTGCGAGAGGTTCAGTAATTGACTGGTTAAATCCCATGGCTGAACCAAATGCAGAGAGGTTGTCTGTAGCAAAGGCGTGGTCAAATGCAGTTTCAATATCATTAGCTGAGGCAACTCCACAGGGGCTAGTGTGTTTGATAATTACACAGGAAGAATCCTCGAGTTCTGAAAGAACTCCAATCGCGGCTGAGAAGTCTACTAGATTATTGTAAGACACCTCTTTCCCATGGATCTGTTTGTAGAATGGGTCTACACTTGGATTCAGATAGTACTTTGCCTCTTGATGCCAGTTCTCGCCATATCGTAATTCTTGAGGGTTCTCGAAACCCATCACGAAACTAGATGCCCACTTCAAATCGGAAGAGAAGTAATGGCTTATTGCAATGTCATATTTTGCAGTATGATGGAACGCCTTCACCGCGAGCTCTTTTCGTAGTTCTTGTGTGATTGATTCGTTTGTTATCGCAGCTGCCACTCGTTCATAGTCTGAGGGAGAGGAAACTACCAGAACTTCATGATAATTCTTTGCAGCAGCTCTGAGAAGTGTCACACCACCAATATCGATATTCTCTATAGCATCCATAGTACTATGCTGTTGTGAGATGATCTGTTCAAAGGGATACAGATTGACAACTACTAGTCCAAAGGGGTGAAGATTCATCTGTTCAAGTTCCGACTTCTGTTTAGTTGTTCCAAGAATTCCACCCAGTATATTCGGATGCAAGGTCTTGACACGCCCTCCCAATATCTCAGGATACCCTGTAAAGTCTGAAACCTTAGTGACTGGAATTTGAGAAGCTTTTAGAATCGTTGCTGTCTTTCCCGTGCTGATGAAATCAAAATGAGAAGATACGCTCTTACAAAATTCAACTATTCCGTCCTTGTCAAAGACACTGATTATTCCCTGTCTTCTCTCCAATAGGCAACACCAGCTAGAAACACTCGTTCGCTCTCGACCATCTACATAAAAATTGATTGATAGAATTTTTTAGAAACCTAGAAGCGATTCTCTCTTTGCAACTGAATCAAGCATACCTCCACCATCGACATTAATCACTTCGCCAACAATGTAACTTGCAGCATCTGAAGCCAAGAAGACCACTGTTTCAGCGATATCTTCAGGCTGACCAACTCGCTTCAATGGTACTTCCACCTCAATATATCGGGCGACCTTTTCAAGGGTCCAACCTGTTGCTTGTTCTTTCATCTCTTCAGGTTCCCAGGTTCTGATCAATCCCGGAGT
>JAUWOU010000065.1 GCA_030612005.1 Candidatus Thorarchaeota archaeon
TGCCGCATATCACGTACGATTTCCCTCAGATTCAGATGTGAAGATACGTTTCCGGAATTGGTTAATTTGGGTAGTACTAATGTTGGAATTACTGCCAAACCTGTGATTATTGCGTAGGCGAAAAATGGTGCACGAATGCCATATGCGTCAGCAATAATGCCTCCAAATGTAGGTCCAAAAACAGCTCCGAGAAGTAGCATTCCCATGTAGAGACTCATATACTGCCCTCTTTTCTCCTCTCCAGATATCTGAATAAGGAACACAGTGGCTGTGGTGACATACAGAGCTGAACCTGCTCCCTCTATCATTCGAGCAATTATCAGAGTAATATAATTGGGGGCTAAACCGGCGAGTACAGATGATGTCGAGATGAGAGCCAAGCCCAATATCATGATTTTCTTCTTATCGAATTTTCTCGAGAGAATACCTGCAGGCATATCGAGAACCATTCTTGCTATAGCAAAGGATGAAATTACAAAGCCTACGAGAGTATAAGAAACTTGAAAGCTCTCTGCGTAGGTGGGTAGAATTGGAGAAACCATGCTCAAACCAAGAAGGACTAGGAGAGTCACAAAAGAGAGATTAAGTACAGTAGCTAAACTTCCCTCTTGATTCGAATTTTGTAAATTCTCCTCAACTGGTTCTTGGTGCTCTTCTGACAAGATTAGTGACAGTCCTAGATAACCATGGACCGCTGTTCTCAAGCTAAAATACTTTCAGCTTTAACCATACATTGTTCCAGTATAATTTGCTTCTACCAGAACTGAGATATGGTTCTGTCCTTGAGAATTTCCAAGGCAAGGTGTCAATGGTATGAATTCTACACTCCCAACGGTAATAGAAACTAGTCGTCTTATTCTCCGTTCATATCGTGAAGGTGACGAGCATTGGTATTTTGAAATGAGTCATAGAAACCGTGCACATCTAAAGAAGTATGAACCAGACAATCCTGCATCGGAAATCAAAACTGAAGAAGATGCTAAGAAGACAATTGCCTATTTTGTAAATGCTTGGAAGAAGCGCACTCAGTTCTTCATTGGAGTTTTCCTTAAGGAGTCTGAACAGTTTGTAGCTCAAATCTACATAGGTTCTGTAAATCAAAGTGTGCCTGAGTTTGGAATCGGTTATATCGCTGATGTTGATCATGAGGGTGAGAAACAGCTGCAACAAACTTACCCAAAGTTGGACACTCCTTAGATGTTCATCTAACTAGTCTTGTAGGTCTTTATATACTCTGAAGCGGAATCACCAGCTGTGGAGAAACTCTGAAACGAGAACCAAGTTTCTGAATCACTTCACCGTCGCCGCCAGTTGGACGGGACGTTAAACGCCCGTGGAGAGGACGTAAGACGTCTTCGTGGGTCTTCTTAGATCCACTAGATGCAGCCTCGATGAAGCAGGAACCGAACATCAGTCCTGGATTAAATGTCCAAGATTGGCAAAGTTTCGGGCAACGGTAAAGGATATGTAACAGAGGCTGTGAATGCTGTAGTCAAATCACTTTTTGAGATTCTAAATGCTCATAGAATACGAATCGAAACAGATGATACTAATATCAGGAGTATCAGGGTGGCAGAAAGATGCGGATTTGCTAAGGAAGGTCATATTCGGGAAAATAAGAAGAACCCTGATGGGACTTATTCCGGTACCCTCTTTTTTGGGTTGTTGCGACATGAGTTTCTGAAGAAGAAACACCTCTAATTGTAATTACACTGCCCGCAAGTGAAGTCTTCCTTCTTCAAATTCCTCTATCATATTAGTGATATTCGTTAAAGTGAAAGGTTACAATATGAAAAAAATTAATGGACTCTATGAATGTGAGGAATGTAATCTGTTCTATGAAGATGAAGAATGGGCAAAGAAGTGTGAAAAGTGGTGTCTAGAGCATAAATCATGCAACATTGAAATTACAAGCCACGCGACTAAACAATCCAAGTTATCACTTTCTTGATAAAAATTAACTTGCTGAAATCAAGTTGGGAAATAGTTGTTCACTGATCTGAAACGAGTTTGATTAACGGGTTAAGTAGAACCTCAACGCGTTTCTCAATCTGGGCCACTAATTGAAACAAGTCAATCTCCCCCTGCTTCGTTATCTTGTAAGCTCTACGTCGGCGTCCAGTTGATTCTCTGGAGGAGTTTACACTACCATTTTTCTCTGTACTCACTCATTTTCGCAGAATAATAATGAATAACAGAATAACACCACTAAGTAATCCAATTCCATAGGAAACATCAAAGAATGTACTGTATACAATCAGTTCCGACTGGAAGAAAGCGATAGTAGTTTGTATTGCAACTGATAGTGTGACTAGAATCAGCAGCCCTCTCTCTAGACCAGAGAAATGCTTGTGATCCAATGAGAACATTCGTATCCACAAAACTATACTAAGAATTGCCAATGGCGTGACAGTGACAAGAATTAGTGATATTGGTAACAGGACAAGACCGCTTAGAATCGCACGTATCATGAACAATCTTGAACCATATCTCTCAAACTCTTTCTCATACACACTGCCATAGTCCTTTCTTAAGTAGGACTTGTAACCTTTCCAGACTGAAAATTTCCAATCACCAGCTTTCTGTTGTGCTTTCGATACTCCAGTCTGTTCTATTTCCGGTGTATACTCTCCTTTGATTGTGGGTAGAATATAGACCATTACCATTAATGACCAGACACCGAATATCATTGAAAGAAATTCTAAATCTGTAAGAGACCTTGCTAGATATATTGCTCCCCAGATTGTATATAGTGAATAGAATATCAAACCTAGAGCTGGTATAAGAACGAAGACAACGACAATCTTTGCTTTTGTCTTGCTACCTTTCATCAGAGGCGCGAGATATCTAAACATCAGAGAACAGAAAGTTGCGTAGGTCAATGATAGACCCAGACCGCTCAGAAATCTCATAATGACTCCCGATACTACCGAAAGTTCTATGGAAAACACACCCACGACTAGAGAAAGGGGATTCCAATTGCTGGCGAAGAGAAGAATAGAATATAGAATCAATCCGATTACTAAAGCAAGGATGTATGAACTATTCTGTTTGTCTGCGATTCTTTTACTCAATATTCGTAATGGCATAGAAATCAGATCCTCAATCTCATTTATTGTCTACTTAACCTTGCACAACCGTTTCCCAAAACCTAGACATTCCTGGACATCGAGTCCGGGATGATGTTCGGTTCCTGTTTCATCGAGGCTGCTCTCTGCAGATTTAAAGAATCCGCTAAGAGTCTTACTTCCTCTCCGCAAGCGTTTTCAGTCTCCGGCAAACTGACGGCGACCAGATTCAGTGCAGCATTGAGATTCCTATCGATTTCAAGACCGCACTGTTCACAATGATACTCCCTCTCTGAAAGAGAAAGTTCTTTCTTCCTGTGCCCACAGCGTGAACACATCTTCGATGAAGGAAAGGTCCTTGAAACGACGACAAGCTCAGAACCATACCACTGGCACTTGTACTCCAGCTGTCTTCGGAACTCGTAGAACCCTACATCAGCTATCACTCGCGCTAACCTTCGATTCCTCATCATTCCTGACACACACAAGTTCTCGATCACTACCTTACTGTGGCTCTTGGCAAGGTAGGTCGTCACCTTGTGCAGTGTGTCCTGTCGGATGTTGAAGATCTTAAGGTACATCTTTGCAAGTCGAAGCTTGGCTCTTTCTCGGTTCTTGCTTCCCTTATTCTTTCTTGATAACGATTTATGTAACTGTTGCAACTTCCTCAGTCGTCTTCCCAGAGCCCGTGGATTCACAAAGGTGGTCCCATCAGAGAGAGTGGCAAGGGTCTTGATTCCGAGGTCTATTCCCACTGGTGCTCCTCGTACAGGTTGAGGGTCATGGATATTCTCCTCCACAGTAACTGAAACAGACCAACGATTTGCTCTCCTCGTTATTGTGACTGAGAGTAACCTTCCATCGTGGTACTTCTCTCTCTTCTCCTTGATTCGAATCGTTCCTATGCGTGGGAGCTGGATTGCCCGCTCATGGAACTTAATGGCTCCAGTCAGTCTGAAGCTGTCCCTGACTCCTCGCCTCTTGAAGCGAGGAAATCCTATCCTCTTCCCAGACTTCAGTCCTCGATAGAAGTTCTTGAAGGCTCGATGGAGCTCTCTCAGGGCCTCTTGAGGTGCACACTTCGAGGTCTCGTACATCCATGGGAACTCTGTTTTCTTTAGGGAGTTGAGGAGTTTGTGCTGCTTCATGGCGTCAGTGAACCGGTCGTCGCCCTGATTGTTCTTGTACTGTTTGATCCGTTGTTCGAGACCCCAGTTGTAGGCAAAACGAGCTACTCCTGCATGTTGAGCAAGGAATGACCTCTGGATGTTATTCGGATCCAGTTCATACCTGTAAGCTTTGTTGATCAACATTCAGGGTCGGTATATGGTCTTGCTAGGAGCTTTTAAGCTCATACAAGAATGGTCTTTATTCAAGTGTTGGTTTCAACGATGTCCGGGTTCGTCCAAGTTTTTGCGCAGCTGGTTCCAACCTCTGTAACAATCTTTCCTTTGTCATTTGTTGTTGTTTTCAATACTACGGAGTTGGCCCCCTCTTGGACTGTAATAGACACTTTACCATCAATCTTCTCCATAACACTTTCTGACTGTAAGACGAAGACAAAACTGAATTGATGTTTTCCAGTTTTGATGCTTCCATCATAGATGGTCATCTTTCCTTTCTTCCGAACTCTTTTGATGAGAATTGGTTTATCATCAAGATTAACAAACACTTCAGACAATTGAAGACCTTCAATCTCATGAACATAGACCAATTGTAGAGTTGAACCGCCCTCTACACGATGTTCCTTGATATAATCTCTAACTTCTTTTGCAATCTTCCTTGGCATTTTTTGTAGTGGATGCTTATTGAGAAAACCCTCATAGGTCTGAAACCCACCAGAATAGCCGCCTCCAGATTGACAAGTCCAATCTGTTCCTATATACTGTAACCCTGATTCCCCTAAAACAACCTCCATCCAGTGGTCATCAACAAAAAACCACTTCCACACACGTTCAGGAATTTGCGAATAATCCCATATCGTTTTGTTTTTCATCTTTCATACCAAACGAGAAAATTGAGATATCACCGTGTAAAATCATTTAGGGTGCCGAACAGAACCTGGATGAACTTGGCCACTTATCAAATCCGGATAATGTTGATTTGAATAATGCTCAAGATTTTGCTAAGTCACTGATTACATGCTGATTCAATCACTGGAATCAGGTAGATCCAATGTGGCAATGACTTTGTCAATTTCCACTTCTGTGTTGACGCAACCTGCCTTGCTAAGTAAGACAGCTTGAGTAGGTATGCCATATTCCCCAACCTTCTCAACACCTAACTTGGCATCATCATAACATGCAATCCCAAACACCGCTCGAGGACGTGCATTCTTAACAATATTAATTGCGTGAGAACCTCCACCAACCATGTACCATTTAATCCCTCTATCTTCTGCGGCTTGAGTAATCTCTGCAATGATACATGCACCACATTTCTCACAGTGATAACCTTCATCATCGATTGGTGCTATGCATTTTTCTGCGTTTCTTAGACAATGCGGAATCAAGACAATCCTATCTTCTTTCTTTACATATTCGTATGCACTTTGATTTAGGACATTTCCTGCTTCAATGTATGTAAAATTAGAAAGGTCTTCATCATCAATCTCTAACTCCAATTTAACCTTATCAGCGAGTTCTTGAGGAGTAAGCATAGTTTCAGTTGCCTCAAATGATTCCAAGAGTTGTCGTATTTTAACACGCATATCGATTGTATGTGCCTGTTCTGTTTCTTCTGCAACTTTATGTCTGTTTAGCAATTTTTGCATCCTCACTGGAGATTATTGATTTTCCATATTTTTTGTTAAATTATTATGCATCAGGGAAATATTCTGCTAGTCCTTAATCAGCTCATTAACCGTGTTGAGTATCCTATTTTTTGCTCTACTGCGGCCTTAAAAACTACATGAGCTGCAGCAATATCTTGAGCTGCTAAACCAGTCGCATCAAATAATGTAATTTCGTTTTCCAATTCACGTCCGACTTTCTTTCCAATCAAGATCTCTCCAATCTCTCCATGGATATCTTGCTCCTGGATTAGTCCCTGTGACAGGGCATGTTGAATCTCTCCAATAATCTTGCACTGGTTTAGACTATCTACTACTACCTTATCAGCTCGTTTTACTATTGCAGGATCAAGCTCCTGTTTCCCATGTCCATCCGCCCCAATCGCATTGATGTGCATCCCCTCTTCTATCCAACTTTCCATCACTAATGCTTTCTTAGATGGAGTGACCGTCACAACAATATCGCTTCCGCGTACAACTTTTTCTCGGTTTGCATAATACCTGACATCAATTCCTAGAAGCTCTGACATTTCTGTTGCGTAACGTTTTCCAATCTCCTCTTCAATATCCCACACTCGAATCTCTTCAAGTTCGAATATCTCTCTGAGTGCATGTACCTGCATACGACCTTGAGTCCCTGCACCTATAACTCCAACTTTCTTTGAGTCCTTTCTTGCTAGAACACTTGCAGCAACTGCACCAGCTGCTCCAGTTCTATATGCTGTGATATAGGAACCATCCATAATAGCTAGTGGCATACTTGTCTTAAGGTCCATAAGTACAATGATCGCCATTCCTGGTGGTAATCCCAATTTGTGATTATCATAGTAACCACTGGCAATCTTGGTTCCAATGAGGTTGAAATCCTCAACAAAACCTGATTTGATATCTACTTCACCATTATACTTCTCTACATCAAGATGCATAACTGGAGGCATCTGCACTCTATTATTTGCAAAAGCCATGTAAGCTTCTTTGACTGCTTCGATAGTCATTTTCATAGAAAGACAAGATTCTACTTCTGTTCGAGTTAAGATTAGCACTTCGGACATGTGAACCATAATTGTTTCTAACATCGTACCTAATGACTCTTCATGTTGATGAAAATGAATCCTATTCTGCACAGGTTCCCGTAACAAAATACACGGGATCTGCTTCTGAATACTTGAATCCCATTTTTTCGTATAATTTCTGTGCTGGGGTATTATCTTCAAAATAATGTAAAACAACCAAATCGGAGGTCTTCAAGACTTCATCGACTACTGATTTGATACATGCAGCGGCATAACCTTTCCTTTTGTAATCCGGATGTGTAGCTACGTTTCCGATTTCTGTGCCATATGAAGTAACATAATGAACTCCAGCAACAGCAGAAATTACCCCGTCATCCTCCATTATGCCATAGAATGGACCCAGATTCATTGCATTCGGAGTCCAAGCGGGAGTACCACTGAGTCTATACAGCTCCTTAAGCTGTTCAGCATGTTTGATTGAGAGTCTAACTGGTGTCTGCTTGCATTCGCAATATAGTTCAGTTGACTTGTCAGCTATCATCTGCCGCTCTTTGATTGGCTTCAAAATGATACAAGCTTCACCAAATTGATCTAACTGTTCCTGAGTGCAAATTGCAATGAACTCTTTTCCGACTAGCAGGTCTGAGAAGTCTTTCATCATCTCAATGAGAGATTCCACATCTCTACACCAGAAGGCAGTAGCTAAGAAATCCAAGTCCCTATAGAGTGAAAAGATAGCATCAATCCTTCCATTATTTTTCAGAATTCGTACATCGCACCAATCTCTCAGTTGAGTACAATCTGCAATCAAGACAATATTCGACAACGGATTTATGGATAAGATATCAAGTACACTGTTGAGATTTTCATCTGATAGAGGTTCAATTTCAACAACCATTATTCTCATCATCCAACGAAATTGATGTGTAGATGACTACCAGTCGTCGTCATCATCTTCCCATTCATCGTCATCCCAATCTTCTTCTTCCCATAGGTCCTCATCATCAAACAATGAATCCACCTCTGACAAGGTCTAATTCAACGGATAGCACAATACGGCTTTTATTCATTTTCTTGATTCCACCTAGCAGATTAGAATGCATCCAAATCGTTTCCTGAAACTACTTTGCCATCATAATGTTCGGTAATTTCCTGTATTAGTTCCTCTTCAGATTGTTTCATGAACAGTTGATGGTACAATATGAGTAGTTTAGGCTTGACAATATTAGCAATTTCTACAAGTTCATGTGTAGATGTATGAACTGATGAGTGATATTTTCTCCAATCCTCTGTTCGTCCTTGGAAACCTGCAGCAGAGTATACTTCATGAAATAGAATATCACAGCCCATTGCATGTTTGATTAGGTTCTCTGATGGGCAGGTATCTCCAGATATCACTATAGTCCTATCTGGTAGAATGAATTTGTAACCATAGGATTCCAAAGATCCATGATTAACTCGAAATGCTTCGACCTTGACTTCCTTATCTGTGTAAATTACTCCCTCATCTATTTCGTGAGTATGTACGATGTAACCTTCCTGATTTGCAGGTTCAAGTCCTTGAATTCTTTCTCGAATATCAATCTCATAGGCTGCCATGATGTGATTTGTCATGTCTGTGAGACCCTTTGGTCCATATACTTCCAATGGCTCCCTTCTCCCGACAACTCCCGGTGTTAAGATGATATCAGGATATCCAATTGTGTGGTCTGAGTGCAAATGTGTCAGAAATGTTCGTGTTATTTTTGAAACAGAAATACCTGCTGCTGCTACTTGTCTTACGACACCTGCGCCAGCATCGACAAGGTATAACAAGCCATTCACGAATATTGCAACGGCTGGTCCAAATCTGTCAGGGTCCGGGTTTGGAGTCCCGGTACCAAGCAATATTATCTTACATCCCATTTCCAGACTCTCTCTGAACATTTATTCGGATTCTTGTGATACCAGATTCTTCAAGATTCTATGAAGGTAAGCTTCGAGTTCGTCAATCTCTTCTGGAGTAAATCCTTTGTAGAATATCTTGGTCATGTCTGATGATATTTTGATATACGTACTCTGAAGTTTTCGAGTCTTCTCAGTCAGATGTATGATAGTCTTTCTTCTATCCTCTTCTGACTGTTCCCGTCGAATATACCCTGCTTCCTCAAGATTGTCTAATAGTTCACTCAGCGTGGATTTTCGAAGAAGAGTCCTCTTTGATAGGTCATTTATTGGAACATTGTCTTGTTGCCATAATGCGAATAGAATTCTTCCTTGTCCCGGACCAATCTCTATATCGTGTTTCTTGAGTAATTCTGTGAACACTCGTCTTCCAAGATGATGTATCTGAGTGCTGAGGTAACCACCTTCTCTTTGTGACATCACGGTGAATCACCTAAATCTAGTTTGAACGTATTACTTCCACTCCAACCCTTTGCGATATTCGGGTACACTCGCAGAACTGAATAGTCTGGATCATCAATTCCCCCTGTATAGTATTTGTCCCAATCATCATGCCACAAATCTTTCTTCAGGTCTATATCCTCCACATTCTCGATATCTCCTCCAAACATAACACCTTTCCAGATTTCAGGATTACAATAGTAAACTGATATGGCTGAATTTGTCTTAATATCTGGAATTTTAGTGGAAGAAGTATTTGTACCGAATAGGATCATGAAATCATCTCTATGTTTCTCGAAAAGTGGGATTAGCTTTGGGAACCATTTCTTATTTCGGAGATTAAACATTGCTCTGGTTTGAGGATACCCCCTCTCATCAATGGTTGTGAAATATGCTGGCCATCCAGTGTCTAGGAGTTCAAGACACATTTCCTTAAGTTCCTTCTCATTCATTGTTAGAACGCTCAAATAGTTCGTACCCAAATAGTTAGGCACCGAACTAAATATATCTTACGGTACAGGTTTTCCCCTGTATTATATTGTAAGTATGATTCTTCTTGTACTATGAATAATTCGAATTCTATCCCCAAAACTTCGTGTGAAGATACCGTTGAACAGGCTGCAAGAATTTTTGAAATACTAGATTCCTCCGATAGTGTCAAATCTAAAACTCTGCATCTGATTCAACGTGCTGACGAAAAAGGGCTCTTAGAACAATGTACTCCTGTTGGAGGCGCAGCAGGTGCGATCTACATTGCTTGCATACTGAATAAGTTGCATGTCACACAGAATGTTCTTTCAGAAGCTGCAGGGATATCCTTCTCTGTAATAAGAAAACACTACATGTTGCTTGCACGAGGGCTTGAACTCAAAAAGGATTGACTTGGCTGTCCAAAATTCTTAATATAATAATTTAGTTTGAAATTGAGAAAATAAAAGGAGGGGAAGCAGATTAACTGCTTCCAAACTAAATAGATTCTATCGTCTCTTGACAACTACGACAACGAGAAGAAGGACTACAACTGCTCCGCCAATCAATACAAGAGTCATTGTATCAGGCACAAAACCTGTGGTTGTAGATTCTATCCCCAGGATAGGATCATACTCTAGGGTTTCGTCACCAAAGTTCTCGAATGCAAGATAGATTGACTCACCTGCTTCCATTCCAGTACCTTCGCCATAACTGGCCTTAACTTCAAGGGTGTTGGTAGCTGCGTAAGCAGTTTCTTCGTACTCAAAATAACCTGCATCGAACTGGAACTTAGTTCCTGTCTGATGGAATGCTGAGGGATCACTCTCTCCTTGAAGCTCACCATGTGCACTCTCAGTTACTGTGAATTGAAGAACAAGTATTGAGTCTTCATAGGTCCAGTCCCATCCTTCAACAATAAGGTCAAACTTCATTTCACCAGAGTTGGTCAAATTCATGTGGACCCTTACCTCGATTGATACGTTGAAAGCTGGCTTGCTAGGCAGCATACCATAATCTGTACCAGTGCCTTCAGGACGAGGATCATACTCAGTTGTAGTTGTGAAATTAAAGTGGACTTCAGTAGTGCTTTCTTCTTCTTCTACTGTGACAAAATCACTAAAGTTCCAATCAGTTGTTGGGAGTACAAATGGAGCCCCAATGACTTGGTCAGTAGCGCTATCAAAGACACCATCTGTGTTTGTATCATTTGCTTCAAACATCTTCACAAACATCACATGATAATCAACTGTTGGTGTATTTGGATCCCACCAGTGAAAGTGTGGTGCTTGATTATTTCCAGTCACCTTGATGGCAATGTCATCTGTAGTGAGGGATACTATTCCAGCAGAATATTGGTACTCGACGGAGTTACCCTGCGCGGCTGCTAAGGGTACACCAATCGCGACGAGCATTAATGCAAAAAATGCAAGTGTGGCTTTTCTGTTCAGATTCATTTGAATCACTTAGATATTCCTCACTTTGAGTATATATAGCCAATATTGAGTAGATATGTAAAACGGCATATCAATCAGGTCTATGAGGGCTTTAATTCTATCCAAATTGTTTATGGATGCTTACAATCGTTTATGCGACCTTTTGTATGATTAACGACCTAGGAGTTTCCGAGCTTGCTCAACAACATTCTCTACAGTAAATCCGTATTTTTCAAACAAGATCTTCCCAGGTGCAGAAGCTCCGAATTTGTTTACACATACACAGCTTCCAGCATCTCCTACCCAGCGTTCCCATCCTTGGGATACACCTGTTTCAACCGCAAGACGCGCTTTGACGTCTGGAAGGAGCACCGAGTCTTGATATTCTTGACTCTGAGCTTCAAATAATTCCCAGCTTGGGAATGAAACGATACGAACATTGATTCCTTCTGTGTGAAGTTTCTCAGCAGCCTTTACAATCAGTCCTACTTCAGACCCCGAAGCAATCAAAATGATTTCAGGAGCTTTTCCAAGGTCAGCTAGTACATACGCTCCATTTGCCGTACCTGCGGCTGGATTGAACTTGTTTCGATCTAACACTGGTACATTCTGTCTGGTTAATGCCATCAATGTCGGTCCATCTCGTCGATTGATTGCTAACTTCCATGCTTCCACGACCTCATTAGCATCTCCTGGTCTAATTACTATGAGATTGGGAATAGCTCTAAGCGATGCTAGGTGTTCTACGGGTTGATGTGTGGGACCATCTTCACCGACACCTATACTATCATGTGTGAATACCCAGATACTGCCATGCTGGGATAATGCAGAAAGTCTGATAGATGGACGCATATAATCTGAGAACATCAAAAATGTAGCTGAGTATGGGATTATTCCTCCATGGGCAACCATTCCATTCACTGCTGCTGCCATAGCATGTTCCCGAACTCCGTAGTGTAGGTTTCGTCCTTCAGGTGTATCTGCCTGAAATGATGGACTTCCATCAATCCAAGTTTTGTTAGAAGGCGTAAGATCTGCTGAACCTCCAATCATCTCAGGAAGAATTATTGCAAGAGCGTTGATTACCTTGCCAGAAGCCGCCCTCGTTGCCATTCCTCCATCATCCGCTGGAAAGACTGGAAGATCTTTATCCCAATTAGGAACTAACTCGCCCTTCATTCTTCGAGAAAATTCTGATGCAAGTTCTGGATGTTGTTCCTCATATTCTTCAAATTGTGAATTCCAGCTTTTTTCTCGATCTTCTCCTATTTCTCTAACTTGTCTGAAATGATCTAGAACATCATCAGGAACATAGAATCGCGGTTCAAGTGGCCAATCAAGTTTCTCCTTTGCACCCTCTAGCTCATCTTCTCCTGGAGGTTCTCCATGAGCTTTTGCAGTATCTTGTTTGTTGGGCATCCCGAAACCGATGTGAGTCCTGCAGGCGATTAATGATGGTCGAGGATCCTTCTTTGCATTATCTATTGCCTTGTCAACTGCATCAACATCATTTCCATCTTTGACATGCTGTACATGCCACCCAAAAGCCTCGAATCTAGTCCCGCTATCTTCTGAGAATGTAAGATTCGTGCTACCATCAATTGAAATTAAGTTGTCATCGTAGAGCATTATTATTTTACCTAATCGTAGATGTCCGGCCAATGATGCAGCTTCTGAGGAGAGTCCCTCCATCAAGTCACCATCTGTAACTATTGCATAGATATGATGGTCCACAATCTTATGCTTGGGACGATTAAAGACTGCTGCTAGATGTGCTTCGGCTATTGCTAAACCTACACAATTTGCGAAACCTTGTCCAAGTGGTCCTGTTGTGACTTCCACACCAGGGGTATGATGACTCTCAGGATGACCAGGGGTTTTAGAACCCCACTGCCGGAAGTTCTTCAAATCCTCCATGGATACATCATAACCTGTGAGGTGGAGAAGAGAATAGAGTAGCATTGAGCCATGACCACCAGAAAGCACAAAGCGGTCTCGATCACACCACCTTGGATTGCTAGGATTGAACCATAAGTGTCGTGTCCAGAGCGTATAAGTCATGGCGGCTGCACCCATTGGCATGCCTGGATGTCCCGAATTAGCCTGCTGTACAGCATCTGCAGATAGAAAACGGATTGTGTTAATTGCACGATCTTGGAGTTTAGAATCTGTCATTGGATGGTCCTCCGATAGGTAGTTCTAGTTACATTTTCGCGTAGCAACTAGCTCTCTTTTGGGTCTTATACTTAGAGGAATTGTCTAGCCTATCACTCTTTCCCCATCTATGACTGATCTACTTCTGTTCCTGGAGGATATATCTCAAAGAAATCCTCCTTTGTCACATCCATGATTACAAAGTCATGGAATTTACCTAACATGTATGCGCTCTGTCTAAGCACCCCTGCAGGCTTGAAACCTGCTTTTTCATATGCTCGTTGAGCTCGCTTGTTAGATTCAAGCGTTGGCAAGAAGACTGTATTCAGGCCTAAAATATGGAATGCTACCCAGAGCATTACGCGTGTTGTATCAGTGCCATACCCTTTCCCATAATTTTCTTGATTATGGATGGCGATTCCAAACTCTGCTTTCTGATGCTGTTTGGAAATATCGAATAGACTGACTGTCCCAAGAAATTCGTTAGTCTTCTTATCTTCAATTGCCAGAACCATCTCTCCATCTCTCCAGGGGTTCAACATTGTCGCTCGTTCTACCCACTTACGTTCTGCATTCCTCGACATAGGCCAAGCAGTTGCAAGAAATTGACGCAACTCAAGATTGTTCCAATATTTCAGGATAATATCAAGGTCTTCCATCTCCAAAGCCCTAAGCTTGACCATCTCTCCATAGTACATACTCTATTCTCCGTGCTTTAGTAAATAAAAGTGCTCTAATATCGCCTTATTCGATACACTCATTATTGAATGAAAGATATCTTCGAAAATAAGGTTCAGGAACCATGAGTCCACAGAAACAGTACTTTGAGGAACCGGTTGTTCGTGTAGAACTCTCGAAAGTCCGATTTCCAACATTATGCCCAGTCTGTGGAGTCACTGCATCTATTCCTTCACGTATTACTTTTACTTCTGGAGGAACAAAATTAGAACCCTCTTTCAGAGCCCATGCTTTACCAATGAAACGAATTCCACAACCGCAGATGCAGGCCTTGCGGTTTTTTGTTTGTGAAGACCACTATGATACAGACGAAGGTGAAGATCGGTACAAAGCCTTTTGTTTAATTATTAATGGTTTTGCGATGGCCTTCTTCTTCTTTGGCCTTCTCTTTCTTGGTGATGCCTTTTCAAGAGGAAGACCAATTCCATTCTGGTCTGTAGCATTTTCTGTATTATTTGCTATTTCATTATTCGCATCCTGGATTGCTTTTCGGCCAAAGGCTCTTCAACGGGCAGTACAGATAGTTGGATTTGATTCAAGTATGCAAAATGCCCTACTTGCTTTCGAAAACAAATCATATCAAGAAGCTGTCTTACAGGAGAATCCAATGACTTCTGAACTTATCAGCTGGATAACTAAGCCTGGGAGTTAGAAAGAGAATAAAAAATCAAGAAGAACTCATGTTGCTTCCAACAAGAGCACTTCATCATCAGATAAGCAACGACGTTTTGCCTTGTCGTTGTGTGTACTAGCGTGAATCTCTGTTGTGTTTCTATCAGTAGTCATGAGATCACCGGTAGATGTATGCATGAGTAATAGCTTGGGTGGAGATTCTATTCTTACGGGACTTGATTACTTTCTTGGTTAGAGCCATATTATTCACCTTTGATACAAGTATGCGTGGGTTAGAGCATCAGTTGATACCTTTCGGTTGTTCTTCAGCACGGAGTTAGTTCGGTTGTTAGTTGTTAGAGCCATGATATTTCACAAGAATTACTACTCATGTTTAGTATATATAGCGGAGCCACTTGTTAGGGTCACAGTTGGGAGTCACATATTGTGACTAGTAAAATGAGGCTTGTAACAGTTTGAGCGTGCCTAGGACTATAAAGAAAACTAGAGATGGAAAGGTCATAAAGAAAATGTTGATGGACCTACCTAATGGAGGTCCATTTTCAACTAGAATCCAAAATCGTTAGAGTTTGAGCTCTGCCTCGCTCTTCCAGAGACCGTGAATATTGCAATACGAAGTTGCCATCAGTGTCCCAGATTTTTCAGTCTTGAAGACGAATTTTGATACTGGCTCACTGTATATTCCACTACTATCCGGTCCCTGAGCTGACTCTCCATGGTGATCAAAGGTGCAGTAACCAATCTCAACTGGAAACTTCTCTCCTTCCGGCCAGAAGAAAAGGTCCATCCATTTGATGTGGTGGTTTGTTGTGTTAGGGTGAGCAATCTCTTTACCAACCTTCACCTTAACAACTGCAACACCGTCCTTAACCCCTTTGACATCAATAACAGGTACGTGTTTTTCACTCTTCCAATCTGCAGTCTGTATCCATTTTTTGGACATTATTCACTACCTCTCAATAGAAAATATGTGGAGTCTGATATTCAAACTACGCACTTCAGAGTAATACGTAAAGTCTGTTAAAATACTTCTCTTAAGACCGTGAAGTAAGCTTTCTAAGCTGCTTTATTGTTCTTCTACCTTTTTCCGTTAGTCCATAATACGTCCTTTTTCTGTTATCAAATGTGCTTTCTATTCTGGTCTGAGTAATAAGACCTGTACTTCTAAGCTCTGATAGATGCTGATACACACTAGGTATCTTGATGGAAATTCCAAACTCTTCTTTCAAATTCTTCCAGATTCCATATCCATATGATTCCCCCTCTAATAATGTTTGGAGTATCTGTTGTTTGGTTCGACCAATTTGAGTCGTAAATTTCCTGTCTTCTACTCGACTGAGTAGGTGTTCAAGCTTGGGTTGTCCTTTGATTAAGATTCGAGCTATCTCGGGATACTTTAGACCCATTCCTGTGACAACACAGACAATTGAGTCTGATGAATCAATCTCATTCGACCGCAATAGCTGACGCAAGGCGGCGACAGGAGTTGCCGATGCTGGTTCAACGAATACGCCCTCAAGTTTAGCAATTGAGCCAACTGCATTTAGTGTATCCTTATCAGACACTGAAAGAGCAAGCCCATTGGATTCTCGTATTGCCCTCAGAGCAGTATGTCCGCATGATGGATTTCCCACACTGATATCAAGCGCAATAGTGGCTCCACTGGACGTTGGAATGATAGTTTTTGATCCACTCATATAGGCCTCTACAATTGGAGCGCAACCTGCTGACTGAACCCCCACTATTCTAGTTTCTATA
>JAUWOU010000028.1 GCA_030612005.1 Candidatus Thorarchaeota archaeon
AACTGGGAAAATGAAACCATTCCAAGAACTCATGCGGAGAAGAAGAAAGACCAATATCGAGAGCATGCAGAAGGAAGTTCCAGTAGCGCTCTTCGTGTTTGATATTCTGTACCTTAATGGTGAAGATGTTACAGCTCGACCAATGCTTGATCGTCGTAAGCTGATGGAAGAAACGATTGAAGTAAGTGACAGAGTTAGTTTGACCATTGGTGAATTCACTGAGGAACCAGATCGTCTGTATGAGATATTTGAGGAAGCTATCAATACTGGCTATGAAGGAGTCATTGCTAAGGCAATTCATGAGAACTCAAGATATCAAGCTGGTGCACGAAGCTGGCTCTGGATTAAGCTTAAAGCATCCTACACTGAAGGACTCGCAGACTCCGCGGATCTTGTGATTGTTGGAGCAATTTATGGTCGGGGCAAAAGAACGGGTCTCTATGGGGCAATTCTTGTATCTGCTTATGATGATATGACTGATACTTATCCTACAGTGTGTAAGATTGGTACTGGGTTTACTGAAGAAATGCTTCTCGAGTTCAAGGAGCGTCTTGAAGAACATAAGATTGAAACCAAGAATCCAAAGGTCATCTCAGGAATTGATGCAGACGTGTGGTTCGAACCTGTAGAAGTCATAGAGGTGTTGGGTGACGAGATAACATCAAGTCCTACTCATCCTGCAGGAAAAGGACGAATCAAAGGAGATGCTGGACTTGCAATTCGATTCCCGCGATTCACAGGCAAGTGGCGTGATGATAAGGATCCAACACAGGCTACAACAGTCGATGATCTCATAGAAGCCTTTGAGAGGCAAAGACGAACTAGGGAATAAATTCCTTACCTTCCGACAGTTTTACAAGTAAAGGCCGTGGTAGCTCCAATAACATCTGGAGGCAATCCATTGTATAGTGTACATATCAAAGATCAGAGAATGCATTTTAGCGCATCACATTTTCTCCGATTCTGTGGAGATTGCGAGCAACTTCACGGTCACAATTATGCTGTGGATGTGTTCATCACTGGTCCCCTCAATGAAGATGGAATGGTTGTTGATTTCAGAGAGGCAAAGGACAAGGTAATCAACATCTGCAAAACTCTAGATCACAAGGTCATGTTACCTGGGGACTCGAAGACAATCAATGTGAAATCCGAAGAGGGTTTTATCGAGGTCAACGTTGGAGCAAAACGATATGTGTTCCCTGCAGAGGATTGTATAATACTTCCAACACAGGCCACAACGGCGGAATTGTTATCCAAGTACATACATGATCGCGTCGACATTTCAGGTGACTATCAAGTTAAGGTCTGCGTCAGTGAAAGTGCAGGCTCTACTGGTTGTTACAACGACTGAAGAAACCACGACACACGGAGATACGAGATTTGGTCATTGAAACTCAGAACGAGAAACCTAAACATAGAATCCAACTAAGCAAGGTTGGTGTTAAGAACCTCAAAACTTTCGTGGTCACTGAGCGAAGTGGGTTGCGACACCACATTGTGCCTAAGGTAGAGATTACCATTGACCTACCCGCTGACTTGAAAGGAATCCATATGTCTCGTTTGGTTGAATCGATGACTGAGGAGTTGAGTGACCAGTTCATGGTTCATCCTTCGATTGAAGAGATTCAGATTAAAATCCTAGAGGGACTTACGCAGAAACATCCATTCAGTCGCGGCGAAATAAGATTTGATTTTGAATTCGGTTATTCAACTAGAACTCCAGTTTCGAACAAGCGGACTTGGGAAGTCTGTGATGTGACCAGTATCACACGCAAGGTAAATGATTCTCCATTCATTCATGAGGTTGAAATCCAAGTGATTGGAAATACCGTCTGCCCACATTGTATGGCGAATAATGAAGGTCTAACTCATATCCAGCGAGCAATTGGAAAACTACGTGTAATTGGCAAGACTGAATTAATTCCAACATATGGTTCAATGATTGATATCATTGAGAGCTCATTTTCCAGCAAGACATATTCTCTTCTCAAGTTAGAGGATGAAATGCATGTAACAAAGAAGATGCATGAAAACCCACTACTGGTTGAGGATGTATGCCGTAACATACTCCAGCACGCAAAAGATGCCTTCAGTGAGAGAGGTCTCGATATATTTGCAGAAGCTAGGTCTCTCGAGAGCATCCACAAACACGATGTTATCGCTGAAGGTAGAATCGTAACTAATGGAGATTAAGGATTTTATTATCCTACAATATCCACAATTATGTTATATTCTCCTTTCTGAGTTGCTAGAGATACATTTGACCTAAATTTGACAGCTCTTGGAAGTAATGAGGATGCATGTTGGTAAGATTAAGAACCTTAGAGTACTTGCTCTCTGTTTCTTAGCACTAGTTGTGACTCCCCTCCCAATGCAATTTGATATAGGTTCTATGACTACTAAGAATGAGCTACTTCTAGATTCGTTTTCCATGGAAGATGGAATTGACACGTTAACTACTCCAGACAAACTCAAGATTGTG
The DNA here is from genome assembly GCA_030612005.1 of Candidatus Thorarchaeota archaeon. Lineage (GTDB taxonomy): Archaea > Asgardarchaeota > Thorarchaeia > Thorarchaeales > Thorarchaeaceae > SMTZ1-45. Next base: position 2,483 of record JAUWOU010000028.1, read on the forward strand.
AATAATGATGAATTCTGGTTTCCTTCTGATTATGAATCATCATTACCCAAAGAAGGGGTTCTTGATCCTGTTCAAGTTGAGCAAAGTGGATACTCGATGACTGGAAATATCTCTGCTAGAACAGATACAATGGTAGGAACCGAGCAGAGTCTAATGATAGATACCGCGCATTATTGGGTTGTCAGTACTGCTCAGGTTGAAGTAACGAATCTAGAGAAACTCTATGTTGTGAATGGCTCATTTGATGAAGGAAATCTAGGGTATACCGTGAGTCCTAATGGAACTCTGACAAACAATCCTTATGGTTGGTCTGCAGTGAGCACAAACACAGACCCAGATCAAGTTCAACAAGTATCGTATGAAGATTTTGGCGAACGATATGTAACGGTACAAAATCAAGCAGAGGTCACAAACAATCCTCAACATGAATATACACATTATGCAGGAACTAGTGTCTTTTGGAACCAAACTTTTGACGTATCACCTTACACGGAGGATTTTTTCCTCAGCTTTGATTACCTCTATCTTCAAGGACCAACCACTCCCATTTTTAGTGGGAACTTCTCTCTTCAGGTCTTTATTGATGGTGTATCTGTCTGGACTATTGATCTACCCACACTTAGCTCAAGGGGAAACTGGTTCGAAACAGGTATAGTCCCTATTAATATTGCAATTCCTTCAAGCACTACAATGTTTATGATAGGACTTGTTATCAATTCAACATTTTTAGCTGACGCTGATGAAGATTACGATCTTGATGGTAACCCCGATGGAATTGTTAATACACAATACATCACTGTACTCCTCGATGATATATCTCTCATCAGCGCAACGCCTCCTAGTTGTGAGGATGTTGACTTGCATTTCATCATAGATTCTGTATCAACACCAATTATCGGGTCATTCGGTACTGGATATGGATTCATTGAAAATCCAATGTATTGGCAAACAAGTCCTCTTAGCTTTTCAATTGTATCTAATACAAGTATTTCTCTAGATTACATTACAATCCTTTTGAACCATCGATATCTAAACTCAACACCAACCACTAACATATTGGAAGAAGGTGTTGCTTACAGTATAAACCGTGATCAAAGTGGAAACTTAGAGGTGTATACCTATCTCGGTTTCATTGGTGCTTATGAGAATTTAACAATCCGTATCTATCATCCTAGTGATTGGCAAAACTTCACTGTGTTTGATCCTTTCCTTGTTGATGTTACATCGAATTGCATAGAGGAAATCGAGTTCATCGAAGTACCCACAACTTTACTCATCGATAGACTTGGTTGGTGGAAGGTCACATGTGATGTTTACAATTATGCTTTCAATGATTCAATTGAAAGATATGATGAAGGTGCGACTGATTGGATTGTAGATAGTATTTTCCATACCAATGATAGTGCACGACTCTCTGTGAATATTGGTACGATGGCCCAGACCCCTATTCTAACAGATGCTGTGAACTACACATGGGTTTTACCAAACAGTACAATATGGCATGAATCATCTACAGTAAGCGGAGCTTTGGGCTCTGCTGAAAGTGCTCCGATGGTTTTTGGAGCAACAAATACTACAGCTGGTATATGGTGTGTTTCTTATTTCTGGTCTAATGGAACCGAAATTGCCTATGGCTTTGCAGAATTTGCATTGCACCATCAAGCGGCCTTAGAAGTAGTTGAGATAGATGACTTGGAAACCCCGGTTGGTGAGATCTTAACTATCCAAATAAAATTCTATGATGATGAGAACGGACAATTACTCCTAAATGACGGTGCTGCTGTAAGTGGCACTTGGGATGGAGGTACTGAAGATTTTGAACCAAATCTTGTTAAGAATTGGTGGGAGGCTGATTTTAATACAGCTTTGGTAGGGGCTGGGAATTTCGAAGTTTCTGTTAATTCCTCTGCATCATTCTTTGAAACAACTCCAATAATTATCACGATCAAATCATATTATACTACTGACCTAGATTCTCCTTCAGGACCGTTAGAACCACTCATTTATGGTCGTTCATACGATTTTGATTTCTTCTATTCACAGTCATTTGATGGACTTGGTATTGATGGAGCATTGGTAGAGATTAATGAAGAAGGATCTGAATGGGCTTCAGTTACAGACAATGGAACTGGACATTACAATCTTACTTTGACACCTCTTGGAGAAAGAGACTATAGTATCAGAATTTCTTTCTCAAAGGTAGGGTACAAGAATCAAACATATGTTCTCTCCTTCCTTGTGGAAAAGGTGCCAATAAAGGTCAATCTGATATCTAGTCTGTCAGGTCCAGAATTCCAAAGTATTGACGTTGAGATAGCAGTAGTTGAGGTAGATACAGATAATCCTGTTCAAGATGCAAATGTCACACTTAGTATAGTGTCTAGTGCTGGAAGCGTTTATGCACTACAGGATATGATTGAAACTGATGATGGACACTATGTATCAAACTTTTCAATGCCTCTAGCAAGTGAAATAACATATAATATGATTATCCAAGTTGCAAAAGAAAACTGCGAGTTAGTGCAACAGTTTAGTATTACCCTTGTTCCCATTGTTGATACCGATGCCCGACTCTTTCAAGCCTTTATTGATTATTCGTGGCAGATTGCCATTGGTGCAAGCATGCTGGTTGCGGTAGTTATTGGTCGTCGATCATATGTTAGGAAGAATAAGCGCAAATATACTGCAGCAAGAGCAATCAAAGCGAGGTTCAGTGATGCGCACAATCTCCTAGGTATCATTGTTCTCCACAAGCTCAGCGGAATTCCCATTTATTCAAAGATGATGAAAGTTGGTTTTGAAGAAGGAATGCTGTCTGCATTTATCACTGCAATTATGCACTTCAGATCTGAGTTCGACACCCCAGAAAAGTCTGATGAATGTCACATTCTTCCAATCTCAGACATTATCCGCGCAGTATCAACTCCGAATCTCCTCTGTGCATTTATCACTGTATCATCAGCATCACCTGAACAAGAAGAAAAAATGATTGGTTATGCTAGAGCTATTAGAATGACAATGGATGAAACACTGGCAGAGGCTCCAACCAAGGTTATAGATGCAAAGACTGCAAAAACCCTTGAGTGGTTCTTCGATGATTTTGTTGATGGTGGACTTCTTAGAAAATATCAGATTGGTGAGAAAGACCTACCTCGAAGTTTCAGGAGTCTTAGGAAGGCGCTTCCTCAGGTTTCTACTAACGACACATTCAAGCTGGAACTGATGATTCGCGGATTGGAGAACTGTGGTCTCTCTGAGGATGAGGCATATCTCCTCACAATGGATGCTATAGATAACGAATTCATAGTGCCAATTTATCCATTCAATGACATTCTTGAAACCGATGTAGAAGAAAATTAGTTCACATTATCTACATTTGTCAATGGAATATAGTGACAATTCCATAAAGAAATCAAGAATGAACACAAACGTAATTAGAATAATTGCAGTGATATAATCCTCCAATTACGTTAAATACAAGGTTTGCTGGACATATTTGGGTGAAGTGATGAGGATGAGAGTGTTCTATGGAAGGAAGATAGCTGCTTTACTAGTTCTTACAATGTTTTTAGTAACTGTTTCGTATATTCCTGATGTCTTTCTCAATAGCAATAATGATCAATCATTACAATCAGGCTCATCACCTCTGCAAAATGAAATCGTCACGCTAACACCTGAAGAGGATTTACAGCCACACTCTTCTGATTTTTCAGTAGCTGGAAGCAATGGTGTTAGTGGAGGAGTGCTTGATCCAGTTTTAGTGGAACAAATTGGATATGCTGCATCTGAGAATCTATCCGCACGTACCGATACATATGAAAATCTTGCATATGACTTGCCACTGGATAGTGCTCATAGTTGGGTCGCAGACCAAGCTGAGGTAACAGTCTGGAATCTTGAGAAACTCTACGCAGTCAATGGAAGCTACGCCCAGGGTGTACCAGGAGTTAATCTTAATCCTAATGGCACTGTTGATTACTACCCCTTGGGCTGGAGTGCAGATAGCGATGATACTTCTACTTACGCTGATGATCTGCAACTTGCAGCTTTTGATGATTCTGGTCGTCAATATATCGCTGTAGAAAGTCAAGGTGGAAAAGTAGGTCAGAATGAGTTCGGTCATGATGCTGGTACGCGAATTGTTTGGACTCAAACAGTTCAAAATGCTCCATATACTGAGGATTTTCTGTTCAACTTTGATTACTTCTATTTGAGAGGTCCACTTGACAAGAATCCAAGCGATCCCATAACAGGAAATTGTAGCATTACAATCTACATCGATGGTTCTCCTGTATGGAATATGAGTTTACTAACTCTGTCACAGAGGGGTGTCTGGGTCAATAGTGGTGTGATATCACTTACTTTGATAGGAGCTCCTGCATCATTTGTATTTGAGATTGGGTTACGAATAGAAGAATCACTGGTTTTGGACAAAAGATCGGACTATGACGATAATGGGATTGATGATGGTATTGGTAATGCTGCTTACATCACTGTCTATTTGGATGATGTTTCGTTCATAAAGGCAACACCTCCTACAGCAGAGCAAGTTGAACTTCAATTTGAGATTGGAAGTACCGTTTCCGCACTTAGCGGGTCTTTAGGTACATATACAGCTTCGATTGTGAATGCATCATACTGGACAACCAGTCCCGTTTCGGTTTCATTAAGCTCTAACACAAGTATTTCATTCGATTATAAGACCCGTCTAAAATCACATCGTTTCACTGACTCTAGCTGGGAAACCCATACTGCAAGCACTGGAGTTTCATATTTAGCAGAATATGGGAATAGTTCTGATTTAACATTCTACTCCTATGTTGGATACCTTGGTAACTATGAAGACACAGAAATGATAGTTCTCTTCCCAGTTGATTGGGAGAACATAACTATCTCTGACCCCTTCTTATCAGATTTAACGGTAAACTGTACAATCGGAACTGGCTATCTAAATATACCAAGTTCGATTCTAGACCGGCTGGGATGGTGGGAGATTAAACTGGAGTCTCCGAATTACGCAAAATCAATAGTAGCGCAAAAGTATGATTCTGTTGCCGTAGAATGGTCCGACGATACATTGTTCAGAGTTGGAAATGAAACTCGAACACAGGTAACAATTGGAACTACTGTTGAAACTCCTTCAATCGTAGATACTGTAAATGTAACATGGATTTTACCAGATGGCGGCGAATGGACTTCTGAAACTCTGGATGGGGGCTTCGCAGGCCAAGTCACAGGAATTTCTCATTTTCTATCATCTGGTTCTTCTCCGGCTGGATTATGGTGCATCGAGGTTCTGTGGACGAACGGAACAGAAGTAGCATTTGATATTGCAACTTTTGAGGTTCATCATATTGCTAACCTCGTAGGGGATCCAGAAATCATTGAAACAGATGCTGGACAAATTGTAACAGGGATTGTTCGTTATACTGATGATGATTCAGGAGATTACATTCTCGATGACCTTGCTACGATTTCAGGAAATTGGTCTGTATCCACTGTCAACTTCAGTGCAAATCCTGTGCAGAATTGGTGGGAAGTTTCACTTAACACTGAAGATATTGGTGCTGGGAATTTCATTGTTCAAGTAGATGCGTCACGACCCTATTATGATGATGCGAGTTGTGAGATTCTAATCATATCTACCAATATCACTAGATTGAATTCACCAAATGCTCCTTGGTCTTCAGCTGAATGGGGTTCTGAAGTATCTTTGACCTTTAACTTTGAAGTATATGATTCAGGAACCGATACTTGGGGACCGGTTGTCAACAATAGTGATGTAAGCGTTGACCTAAATTGGACCCTTGGTTATTGGAGTGTTATCGAAGATTCTACTCCCGGCATCTATCTCGTATCTCTTGATACATCTGCAAAACCATCGGGAACATATCTGCTCGATACCACATTCGAGAAACCTGATCATGAATCACAACAATTGTTACTAACGCTAATTGTTTCACCCATTGCAAGCTCATTAGTAGTATTAGGAGACACTTCAGCGCGTGTCAATATATCGGATGACTATTCACTCAAACTGAAATATGCAGACCAAACTGATACACCTATTCCTTCTGCATCGGTTGTTGTAGATAGTGTTGAACCAGGAGTTGGGCTAGCACACACTACAGTTGAAGAGGTCAGTGGAGAACCTGGAAATTACTCAGTCACATTGACACCTGACTCCGCAGGTGTGTACACTATCAGATTTGTTGCAAACGAATCTAACTCTGAACCAGGAAGTACAGTCTTCGTACTTGTGGTTAATGACGTAGAAACAAGTTTAGTTGTATCCGGTGGAAATAGTTTCGAGATCGGGTTAACGGATGTTTTCAATACTACATTCACATACAAGACTTTCGATGAAGTTGGAATTGAAAGTGCATCTATCTCGATTCTGTATTCTGGAACACCTGGTGGTTTGTCTTGGGATCTTGTCGAGAAAAGTTTGGGCGAATATAATGTTGAATTTAGTGCAACAGTATCAGGAACCTATGTTGTTACAATAGCTGCGTTCAAACAGTATTATCAGAGTGCATCAGATTCATTCTTCCTCGTAGTTCGTGATATTTCAACCAATTTCACAACATTCAATGGTACTGCTGGAATCGTAAGCTTCGGGAATGATTACCGATTAGTGATGAGTTACTCAAATGGTTCTGATTTTGGATTGACTGGTGCGAATATTTCGATTGAGAGTGTTGTTCCTGAAACTGGGTTGTCCTGGGGTACAACAATCTCCGGGGATCCTGGTATTTACTCAATCATTCTTACACCTCAAACATCCAATACATTCACTGTTCTTGTGAAAGCATCACTCCTCAATCATCAAGTTCAGTTTGTCCGATTTACAATTACTGCAACTGCAATCGCATCCAGTTTGACAGTTCTGAATACAAGCACAACAATTGCCTTCGATCAGGAGTTTACCGTCTATGTGCGCTATCAGAGTGAAGGTTCAATCGGTCTAGAGAATGCAAACATTTCTATCCAGAATCCCCCTTCTGCTGTAAACTTCACAGCCTTCGAGGATATTGGTGATGGATATTATCGTGTGACGTTAACACCTCTTGAGATTGGTACATTCGATATTGTCTTTCGAGCTGAACTCACAGGGTATCAAAGTGACTCTGCTGGATTTGTTCTTGGAGCTTCAAGAATACAGACCGAACTACAATTATCTGGTGGTATTTCGTCAGATTCCATAAGTTATCTCCAAACTATCGAGCTAGTTGTCACTTACGAACGCACAGATTTCAATTTGGATATAACTGGAGCAGAGATTTCAATTCAAATGAATCCATCAATAGGTTTGAATTGGTCATACTATGAAGATTCAGGAATTTATTATATTCAACTAGAACCAAGTACTGTTGGTCGTTGGACTCTAACGATCAGTGCATCAAAAATCGGGTACTCGGTGGGTTCAGTCCAATTTATCCTTGATGTCGAAACAGTTCGAGTCGAGGCTGAACTTCTTACTGTACCTTCTAATGTTGAGGGTGTTGAATTCCTCATAGAAATCGCATTGACCTTAGAGGGAACAGATACCCCTGTGACCGGAGCTCTGGTTGAGTTCAGAATGACTGTTATTGGAAATCCAGTTGGTACTTACGAAACCATGGAAGAAACCGATATTCCTGGTGTTTACATGGTCACGTACACATTTCCACTCTATCAATCAACAAGTGAATACGAACTTGAGATTCGTGTATCCAAAGATAACTATGAATTAACAGGTGAAACTTTCACTTCCCTATTCTTAAAGTCTGATGATGTAATGCTACGAGTGATTCCTATTGCAACTGGCTCAGGTTTAGTAATTGTATTAATCGTTGGTTCCGTGATTGTTTATAGAGTTAATAACACCCGAAAGAGACGAAGGAACCTTGAAGCTCATCAGGTTAAGAAGAGATTTGATGATGTGTCGAACATTCTTGGAATCATTGTTCTTCATAAGATGAGTGGTTTGCCTGTCTATTCCAAGATTCTGAAGGGTGGTTTTGAAGAGGCAATGGTTTCAGCTTTTATCACCGCAATCACTCACTTCAGGTCTGAATTTGAAATGGATGAGAAACATTGGGAATTCAATGTGATTCCTATCTCAGACATCATCAGTGCAGTTCCGACAAGGAGCTTGATTGTTGCTTTCATTACTGTACACTCTCCCTCTAAATTCCAAGAGGTTGGTATGGAGGCATTTGGCAGAGCAGTAGGTGCAATGTTTGATGAAATACTGGCTGATCAAAAATCCAGTGTTGAAGATTTGGAACAAACCAAGATTCTTGATACACTGTTCTATGACCTCCTCGATGGATTCCTCATTGAGCGATTCCGAACATCTAAGGATGCATCATTCCCGAAGTCAATGCAATGTCTCGTGAACACTGCACAGCAACTTGAGAATGGTGAAGGTTTCAAATTAGAAGATCTGGCAAAAGGTATGGCATCATGCGGTATTGAAGAATCGCATGCGTACAAGATTGTGATGGATGCAATTGATGATGACCTAATTGAAATGGCAAATGGGGATGTACCGGACAAAACGGAAAACGTATCAGCTCTATTTGTTGACCGTGAGATTTCAGATGCAGATGATGAGGACGAATTTACATCCTAGTTCGGAACTCATCCGAGGTGCATTGATAACTGCTGTCACTATTATGTTGGGTTAGGAGTTCATTACCATGGGAATTTTTAGTGACAAAAGAGCTGTGGTTGCATTCATTATTGCAATACCACTGGCAATCATAGCATATGTGTTTGTGAAACCCATTGACTACAATCTTTCCTTGATTGTATTTGGAGTAGCTCTCGTATTGTTTCTTTTTGGCTGTCTACTTGATACAGCTGATGAGTTTGAGAAGCCAGAAAAACCAATGAGAAGACCAGAGGAAGAGAAGAAGCCAGAACCTGCTGAACCTGAGGAAGAACATGCAGAGTTGCATGTGCCTGCTGTCGAGAAACCTGCAGCACCTCTCAGTGATCTTCCAATTGAATCAATTGAAGGGATTGGAAACGTCTATGGAAAGGAGCTTCGTGCTGCTGGAATTCCCACAGTTGCAGAAATGATTGTTGCTGATGCTGAAGAAGTCGCGAAGATTTGCGATGTCAATGTTGAACAGGCTGAGCGATGGATTGCAATGAGCCGGTTTTCATGGCTCGATACAATATCTGAAGAGGATGCTGAAGCTATCGTCTTTGCTACCGGGATGGCTGACCTCAAATCGCTAAGTGAGGCAAATGCTGAGGGTCTCTATCAGAAGATCACTGCTGCTCTTGCTGAAGGTGACGTCAGAGTTCCAGCAGGATACAAGTTCAGTGTTGAACAAATCCAGAAATGGATTGATGAAGCAAAGTCATTAGTTTAGTTACAGTTAGAGAATTCATAGAGCGTGTATTCACACCTTCTATGATCTCTTTTCATTTTGATTATACTCTTGATTACATATCAAGACCTTCAGGATCTTTCCAGACATCCTTGTTCAGGTATGCCACAAACAGTGGTTTAGATAGTCCCTGTCGTGTAATCCACATCAAAAACGGTTTATTGATCACATATGGATCCTTCTTTTTCAGTGGAGCTCCCGCCAATATTCCTAAGGCAACAGCACTCTTCACTCTAAATCCACTCTCGTTCATTTTTAGCTTTGTCTGTTGCAAGGCTTGGGAGATAACATAGAATGGAATATCTCCTTTAGGTGTATCAAATTGAAGTCCTAGAATCCATTCCAGTATTGTTTCTTCATCAAGGTCAATCTTTGGGAAGATGAACCCGTCGTACTCAAAGGGAACAGTCATCTTCTCTTTGTGAATCTTTTCAACAAAGTCCAATAGTGCTAGACCTGTGGGAACTTCATCTACCATCATGAGATGAACGTGGTCACTATCCTTTGTTTCAATATCAATAATGAAGTTTGGATTGTCCTTCACACGATAAAATTTCGAACCGTAGGTGGTCATCTTCACTCCTGGGAAATATTCGTCTTCTTCCGTTTTCACAGACCACTTCTTACCCTTCATTGCCCATTTTCCTAATAGGTCCAGAACACTTGCAACGCCAAATCCTCCTGGTCCAAAGGGTTCAAGCCTTATCTGAAATCCCCGTTCCTCCAGCCACTTGTTGATCTGCTCATTGTCTATATCTGCTATACTCTCTATTTCTTTGATTCGTGGAACATCACCTTTACAATATGCATGGATCTCGTCAAGGAATTTCTTCTGAATGTCATTAGTAGTCGTCATACCCTCCACTTTTTTGAGAAACAAATCTGCTTCTCGTAAAGCAGATGAAATTGGGTATACCACTAGGGTTTGCGTTTCAGTTGTCATTTTGTCTTGCTGCATCTCAATCCTCTCGCGCGATGTCCGTGTGGGAACTAAAATAGTTGTTGGGTTTTGTTCTCCAACAAGACTATAGGAATACGTTCCACACATAGCAGTGATGAAATCAGAGCTTATTGCCCCTTGTGGAAATAACTGCGCTATCTGCGTTGCTTATTTTGGCTATACTATGAGTGGAACAAAGCGAAAGCATACCTGTCCAGGCTGTAGATCAAGGACCGGGACGTGTGCCTTTCTAAAACAACACTGCGAACTTTTAACCAAAGGTGAAGTAGAATTCTGTTTTGAATGTCCAGAATATCCATGCGCACATCTTCAGAAACTTGAAGACCGCTACACGGAGAAATACAACGTAAGTGTAATTGAGAATCTGAATTTCATTAAGAACAATGGAATGCAGAAATTCCTCAATAGTCAGAAAGAGAAATACCGATGTCCAAAATGCGGTGCAATATTCTGCGTTCATACAAATAGGTGCTACAGTTGTTCTCCAACTGAATAAAATGAATGGATTTCTTGACCCCCTCTCCCCTTTCCTTCTTGTGGAACTTGAATTTCAGGGTGCAAAGCACAGCGCGTTCCAATCCTTAGCACAGCCTCTGTATGTATATTATCAGCATAGTCTTCTCGTATTACGTCGGTGTTACGTCTGTAATGGGTAGACAACACTTACCTTCTTAAGATTTCCATGCGTACTAGGGGTGAGTTGTACCACGATTTTACATCACAACTCGAATACGAACGGAGAATGCGAAAATGACCGAAAATACACGACCATCATCAACCCTCCAGAAGAACGCCGAAGTCTTGCACACCCTTTACGGCCTTCTCGATAGTGACCGTGAACCAACAGATCAGGACGCTATGAGTCTTCGATACTTGTACGCCTGTTCCTGACCCCCTTACAATCCTCATTTCTAATGAGGTCAATTCGCTGTCTCCGTGCACCTCCCGGTATCAGAGACACAGTGGGGGCGAGCTCTCCTAGGCTTGTCCCCCACACCTTCTCCAAATCTGAGCTGATCAACATGACTGTAGCTGGAAAGACAAAATTGGCACGTTCAAAGGGTACAAGGACGCTCTTGCGAAGACACAGGACCCGAGCTGACATTATGGTTCGCAGACGGCTCAGAAAGGTCAACTAATCCGTCGACTATTTTTCACGATAGCTACCTAAATTCATTTGTTTGGAACACGTGTTCCAAGTTTTCGAAAAGATTAATGTGCTGAAAACATTCTTTCACACTAAGTTCGTTAGAAGGAGAAGAAAATGATGGATGACATTGCATCGAGATTGAAGGTAGTTTCTGTTTTCATCTTCCTAGGTTTCCTCATGACATTAGGAATGACCGCTATGACCCTTCTCATACCTGGTGGAGGAAATCTCTACGAAGTACGAGCGATTGGAAATGTAATTGTTGACTTGTTAGCTGCATCCGCCCAAGACATTAACATTATACTGGTAAGCTTGGTGTTTGACAACTTCTTCATTATTGGATATCTCTGCATTTTCTATGGACTCTTTCTGATTACAAAAGAGAGGGATAGAGTCATCTCAATGGTGGGTTTTGCATTGGGCTTGACTACAGGTTTCGCTGATCTCATCGAGAATGCACTTCAGGTTGCGCTATTAACTGGTGTTCCAAATGGTTGGGTGCCAGCAGATAGTGTGTTCTCATCGCTGTGGACAGTTATGTATGTAAAGGATATATCGAGCTACATGGCTGGTTTCGTCTTCATAGTGATGCTATTGCTTACTCTGAGCGATCGTCAGGAAATCCGGGTATCGAAAATGGTTTTCGTGATTCTACTTGGACTGTATGTGGGTCTGGGAGTAATTGCTATCATTGAGCCCTCTTTCCTCATATTCCGGAATTTGAGCTTCATGATTGACATGCTGATTGGGTCACTACTCTTTCGTCAGATGGCCGCGAAGTTGTGAAATCGACTGAATCAAGGAGAATCTCTAATACCTGAGCGTCCTAGTGGGAAATACTATAGTGATACAATTAGATTCTTTGAAGCATATATTTAGGAATAGTTGAAATCTCTACAGTTTCTCGAAATATCGTTAGAGTTATATTCACAGATTGTGGTGATGCGATAACCTACTCACTGAAGGCGGGAAAAGAACTCAGAGAAAGAATAAACGGAACACGTATTTCAACGGTCGCCTGTACAGGATACTATAGAGTAGAGTATCTTTCTTTTCTGCAGACAACTCCGCAAGCAGTTCAAAGTAGGTTTCATACAATATCTAAAGGAGTTGATAAAACTGAATAACTATCCCACTAAGGACCCAGTACTTGTAACATGCGGATTACCATATGCTAGTGGGCAGATGCACATTGGGCATCTTAGGACCTATGTGCCTGCAGACGTTTTTGTGAGACTCCTAAAGAAGATGCGAGTGGACGTCACCTTCGTCTGTGGATCTGACACACATGGTACACCAGTCCTTGTGAAAGCAGAGGAAGAGGGCCTGACGCCTAAGGAAACCTATCAAAAGTATCACAAGATATTGGCTGACACTTTCCCCAAGCTCAACATCTTCTTCGATAATTATGCGCATACCGACACTGATGAGAACAAACACAGGACTCTCCAGATTGTTCAGACCCTAATTGACAATGGGCATATCTACGCAAAGGAGATTGAAACCCCCTTCTGTGATACCTGTGGTCGATCTCAACCAGACCGATTTGTTCGAGGAGAGTGTCCATACTGTGGCAAGGATGCCCGCGGTGATGAGTGTGACCAGGGTTGTGGCAGATACCTCGAGCCAGGGTTAATACTGAATCCGCGATGTGCAGTTTGTGATAATCCCACACGACCAATCACCAGAAAACATCAGTTTTTGAAACTGAGTGCGTTTGAGGATTTCATTGGTGATTTCCTGAAGAACGTGGATGGTACAAAGAATGCAAGGAACTTTGCTCTTGGTTGGGTCAAAGAGGGCTTGAGAGACTGGTGTATAACTAGAGACCTCGACTGGGGAATCAAGTTCCCTGGTGATGACTCATTGGTACTCTATGTCTGGGTTGACGCACCGATTGGATATATGTCGAGTACAGAACAATGGGCTAAGAAGATCGGCAAACCCAAGGAATGGGAAAAATTCTGGAAACCCGGCAATGGTCGACTTGTCCATTACATCGGTTTGGATATAGTCCAGCATCACTGTATATTCTGGCCTGCAATGCTAAAGGGTAGTGACTACAATCTTCCCTTCGCTATCGTTGCATCAGGAATGGTCAAGATCGAGGGTCATAATTTCAGCAGAGGTCGGGGCTATGTAGTGTGGGTTCAGGAAGACTATCTTGACAGAGGTCTTGATCCTGACTATCTTCGCTATTACATTGCTTCATACACATCTCAGACAAAAGACTTGGACTTTAGCTGGGATGCATTTGCAGACAAGGTGAACAACGAACTTGTTGCGACCCTTGGAAACTTCCTCTATAGAGGGATTCACTTCACTCACAAGCATTTTGGAGAAGTTCCTAAGGGTACTCTCGATTCAAAACTCAAGAAGGAACTTGAGAAAGCAATTGAAACCATAACTAATGCTGTGAATGAGTACGAGCTCAAGAAGGTCGCAGATGAAGTTCTGAGAATTGCCGCTGTAGGTAACGAATACTTCCAGTCACAACAACCCTGGAAACTTGTCAAGGAGGACATGGAGAAAACAGGAGAAGTTCTGTTCAATGCATTAGCCTTGGCAAAAGCACTGGCAATTTTCATTGAACCATTCCTTCCATCTGCCGCTGAGGAAATCTGGGCACAACTCGGAAATGAAGCTGCAACGATTCACGAATCACTGCTTGATGATGCTCTTACTCCTCCTGTAGTTGGAACAAAGATAATCAAACCAAAGCCAGTGATCTCCAAGATCGATGAGGATCTCTTAGCAGAACTCAAAGAGATCATTAGCAACCGAGTAGCTGCAGCAAGTGCAGCACAATCAAGTGAGGTTGAAATAAAATTGGCACCAATAAAAGAAACGATATCATTTGATGACTTTCAGAAAATCGACTTACGAGCTGGAAAGATACTGACATGCGAAAAGGTTCCCAAGAAGGATAGACTACTCCTCCTTGAAGTTGACATCGGTACGGAAACACGAACCATTGTCACGGGACTTGCAGATCAGTACAAACCTGAGGAGCTGACCGGAATGACTGCATTATTCCTAGTTAATCTTGAAACCAAGAAGATTGGCGGCATTGAAAGTCATGGAATGGTCATTGCTATCGAGAAGGGAGACGAACCCGGTCGATGGCTTCCAGTGACAGTAGATGGTGTTCCTCCAGGAAGTAAAGCTGCATAAGATTAGAACAAAGAGGTGGTTTTTTCCACCTCAAATCATTTTTCCAGTCATTTACAAGGAAGCGAAGCCTTTAGTACGATGGAAACCTACTATTTATGCGGATGTCGACGAGGTATCATGGTAACTTTTACTATCATTAGTTACCACACCCAATTGATTCTTTGTTGTCATCCGCCCCTTTTGTAGTCCTATTTTATTAAGGCAACTAAGTAATGGTTATGCTGGTGGTTTGTACCAATGTCGAACTCTTTGTATTTTCTCAGACATGCAGAAACCAAAGTCAAACATGCAAAACCAGCACGTGAATGGAATTTAACTAGGGCGGGTCGACTTAGTACAAAGGAATTAGTTGTGACCCAGGTCTTCGATAAGATGGATGGAATTATTCACTCGAGCGAAAAGAAAGCAAAACAAACCGCTAACATCTTTGCTAAAGCAATCAATGTTGAAACATACGAACTACCTGAGATTGATGAGCTCGAAAGAAACCATGAAGGGTCCTTGACAAATGAAGAGTATCGTGCTCGGGTAAGAGCCGCCTTGACCGACTGGGAGCATAATCAACCTGATTGGGAGTCTGGAGAAAACGCTCTTTCTCGCTTTAAGGAAGGAGTCCGACGAATCAATATCATGTTTCACAATAAGAATATCCTTGTGGTTTCTCATGGTCTTGTGCTGACTTTGTTTTTTAGTGACTTAACTCAGTTCAGGATGATTGCTTACGAGCGATGGACCCAACTCAAATTTCTCAGCTGGGGATTGGTCCGAGATAACAAGGTTCTCATCGATATTGTGTGACGGATAGATGCTCCGAAGCTTTTTTTGTGATGAAGTTCATTCCTGCTCAGTGATTTGACATGGGGAAAATTACCAAACCAATGATTACATCATTTTCCAAGTTCAAGTCTGCATGGGAGAAGGATGCAGGGAAACCAGAGAATACCATCATGTACTACTTGATAGCAGCTCTGAACATCGAGAAAGATCCAAAACTAGCTGATGCTATGATGACAGTTATTGTATCCAAGCGACACTGTATTGAGTCTGGAAGCTCTCCTTCTGGTCTCAAATTAGGCACGAGTTCCAAGTACTTTATTGGGCAGTTTAAACGCAACGTCAACATCGCACGTTCATATGTTGGTGGTACTAATACTAACAAATACAAGATCCGCAAGAGCTCTCTGATAATGACGGTTGTTAGCAAGAAGGAACATGGGAAGGGTCTCAAGATATTCATCCAGAGTGGCGGAAAGGACAATCCAACACCTTTGCAACTTAAAAAGAACAGTTCCGGTCAGTGGAAACTGACAAACTACAGCTCGGTCTGTACTGGCGTTAAGAAGACAGTCGAAGAAGAAGGCGACTTCTAGACTTCATTTTGGTCAGTTCTTCGGGGCTTACCTTTCATTTTTACTACCATTCAATTCTAACTAGTTCTGATTTTCATAGATAATACTGCTTTTTGTTCATACACACATTTAAGTAATACTTATATTTGAAATACTATTACATATTACTTACTTACGAATTACAGTTTGAAGAAACTGCGATGAGTTGGCGAGGAGTTGCAGGAAAAATGGCTAATGACCCATCGAATATCAAGACCCTCAGAAAACGGGGGAATGGAGATCCGGGATTCAGAACGCTTGATTCCCTGTACTACGACTATACTTACGCAAGGTTAGGAAAATCGGAGGTGAGTGTAAATGGCACTTGCAAAGAATGAGAAGAGGAAGCTAAAACGCGCTAAGAAGTATCAGACTACTGAAGCATTGGCTTATGCATACCTCTACAGAAATTAGAGGTCGTGGTATTGGCCATAGCGATTCTAGCTTACAAGAGGGGCGCTCGTGTTCCTGCCAACACGAGTGCTTCTCACACCTACTTTTGTTTTTGATTTTCATTTTTCTCGGGGATTTTATACTATCTGCGCAATACTCAAGGATATGGAGGTTAATGTCGATTCTCACTTCATGGAATTCATGATCCATGATATGAGGTCATCCCCTGAGAAGGATGCTATGTATATTGCTGCTGTGGAGTTAGCAGAAGAGGTCATGGAAGGTATAGGTAGACTTGAACGTTCAGGAACTGTTGAAGCTGCTACACTCTACATCACTCATTCTGGTGCTCAGCTCAATATTCTCACTCTATCATTTGACGACATGCCTCTCGATAGAAAATTTGCAGGCTCATTGAAGAGGTCGTCGTATGATACAGATACTGGCTATATTCAAACTTATGTGATTCCAATTCTTGCGGCTGAAGAACCTGAAACTTAATTTTGCACTTTGAGTAGATTTCATATAGTGCGTTCTCATTTCATTATTCCTGATTACGGAGCCTCCTTCAATGAAATTGAAACCCTTTGAACTTGAGAGAATGCAATCCGAAAATGAACATCATGTTGAGTTCAATCTAAGTGAGAGTGGTGTAGAGCCACTCAAGATTAGAGAACTCCTTGACACTCCTGAACTGAAAGAACAACTTCTGGACATTCAGCTGGGTTACTCTCAGACAAATGGCACCGTTCCCCTGCGCGAGGCAATCTCACATTATTACCCAGGCTCTACTGCAGATCATATCGTTGCAACTAACGGTGGTGCAGAAGCTAACTTCCTTGTTAGCTGGTGGTTATTTCAAGAGTATCCTGACAAGCGAGAGTTTGTCTTCATGGTGCCAAACTACCTGCAGATTGGAGGTATCTGGAAGAATATGGGTATTAATGTCAAGAACTTCAATCTCCGAATGACTGAAGGGAAATGGGTTCCAGACATCGAACAGCTGAAATCTGTGGTTACAAAGAAAACTGGAGCAATTGCAATTTGTAATCCCAACAACCCCACTGGCGCAATTATAGGTGAAAGTGATCTGAAAGCAATTGCAGATATTGCAGCTGACAATGATACATGGTTGGTATCTGACGAGATCTATAGAGGAGCTGAACTCCAAGATAAGAAGGCTCCGTCAATTCATGGGATTTACGATAAGACAATCATCACTTCCAGTTTATCAAAAGCATATGGACTTCCAGGTCTCCGCCTAGGATGGGTCGTATGTCCTACTGAACAAGTAGCAAAAGAACTCTGGACCTATTCTGATTACACAACTATTTGCCCCTCTAAGGTCAGTGATTGGTTGGCTACTCTTGCTCTCAATCCGAAAGTACAAGCTAAGATTGAAGAACGTACGCGCAAGGTTGTTCAGGACAACTGGGCGATTATGAAGAAGTGGCTGGACTCCCATGCAGATGTCCTCGAATATGTTGCTCCTTCTGCCGCCGCAATTTGCTTCATCAAACAAAACACAGGTATTGATTCTTTGGACCTTGTTATTAGATTGATGAAGGAGAAGAGTGTGCTCATCTCTCCAGGAGAACACTTTGAGGTCCCAGGATATCTTCGCATTGGATTCGGAGCTGAGCCAGACCATCTTGAACCAGCGTTGGCTAGGATCTCGGAATTACTCAATGAACTAAGTTGAGATTCCTATCATGGGAGTGAAATCATATCTCCCAATCCATCTCAGAAATTCTAGCAAGATGAGGAGCGATATGCAGGCAGACAGGAAACCCTGGATTGACTTCTTTGAAAGCTTGCATGAATGCATGATTGTTAAAGACAAATCCTTGGCGATATTTTCTTCCCGACCTCACATGCTCAAGTCGGATGAATGGTCCGAGTTCATTGTGATAGGTTCGTTTTCTTTCTAATACCACTGGGATAAGAAACACGATCAGGACTCCGAGACCCATTGCACTCATACCAGCTATTGCCCTGACCAATCCAAGAGGGGATGTAAGGCATACTATCAGCGACACCTCTAGAATAACTAGAACCAAGATGATATTCAGAATACTACGATATGCAGAGTAGAGGTCTCGTTTTCTTATTGCCGCCCCTTCTACTTTACAGGAATCGCAGAGAGAAGAAGTCATATTCAGATGCGATTCAGTTGAATATCGGTAGGTGACTCTTCCCGGTTGTGAGAGGTCTACTTTGATAGTACCTACTGCAGGCTCATTATGTTTCGCTAAAGCAGTATTTTCAGAGCTACATCCTATGCAAACTGGAGGCCAGATTAACTGTTGCATGTGTCAGAAAATAATGACCTGTACATATAAGAGAGATGGACTTTTTCTGCAAAATGCGTCTTTTTCAAAGTCAGAACTCAAACATGGACCTCGCTTGGGTTCAGAATGTGTGGTCATAGGGCTATTTTGGCAAATCGAATATGCTACACCCATGAGATTTTGATTTCCAAGATAGGTGTTTGACTTCTTACCTTGTGCAAAATATAATCTATGTTTGTTACTTGATATTCCTTGCAAGCAGTATACGATCTGCACAATGGAGGTGGACCTATGTCTGGGTCCGAAACAGAAGAAGAGAATATACTTGGTCACTTACACGCAGCAATGAAGATGGTAACAGCAGCTCATCATCAGAATGTAGGATTATCGACTGCAGGAGAGAACATAGAGCCTGAATATGCCTGTCTTCGAACAATGATGTTAGAACCTAGAAATCCAACTATGTGGAACTCATTGGCTCTAGTTTACCTTATGACTGGTCAATATGAAAATGCTAAGGATTCTATTGAGAATTCTCTTGATCTTGATTCTAGCATTGCATGGACTTGGTCGATATGGGGTGACTTATTCTCACTAGTTGGGAATGAGATAGAATCTAAACGGGCTTATCGAATGGCTATAGAAATGGATTCATCCAATGAAAAGTGATTGATCAAAATTCATCAAAGGGAAAAACATCGAGTTGGTGTAGCAGACTACAAGAGAGATCTAGGAAGCTCGTTTCATCAAAACTTTCTAATTTGTTCTCTAGAGCATCATCAAGAATCGTACGATAATGTCAAAGTCTTCTTCTGAAGTAGTCACATCGAAGATTCCAGATCTTAGTAGTACTTTGAAGAGTATTTCATCAGTTGAGAGGTCCTCTCCTTCATAGATGTTGAGTGTCTGGTCTGTTGTGCCTTGTATTGCATATCTCTGCATAGCTGATGAAAGTGCATCGTACATAGCTGCAATCGCATCCTCTCTCCTTCCTTCTGAGAATCGACTGATACTTCCTCGTGCATGCAATCTTGCTCTCATCAGGAGTTCTTCCTGTCCTTGCAAGGATTCATCAATAACACCGGTATGTGGCATAATCATCACGTTTCAAATAATTAACCATAGTGAAGTAATATATCTTTCTTAATATGCAAACGTCACATTGAATTTTTTATTGTTAATCTGAATAGAAAACTGCCCATTCCTATTAAGGTCATATAATTTTCAAGTTGCTGTAGACCAATCTGTAGTGGTTTGATGTATTTCTTGCACCTATTATTGCAAAGAGATGATTCCGAATTATATTAGTCGTCAGGATGCTACTAATCTTAGTAGCACATGTCGAGGACCAAAAGATGAAACCTCACCTTCGCTTTCAGACAGCTGATACGCTTGAATACAACATTTCAGGAACTGGAGTATCGACTCTTGACAAACTCTTAGGAGGTGGTTATGAGCATGGTATGATGCATCTATTTTATGGTGACTCTTTGTTTCATGATGATTTATTGAGAGCTGCAGTTTGGGCTCAAGTACCAAAAGAGCGAGGTGGGCTTGAATCTCCAGTCATAGTGATTGATAGTTCAAATATGATTGATACAGTGAAACTCAATGACTATGCTTCTGAATACGAACTCGAGATTGAGACCGTGCTAGACAACATCTTTGTTTCTCGGGCTTTCAATTCATCACAGACATATGATCTTGTGATTAATCATCTCGATGAGTTTCTAGAGCGGTTTCCTGCCAAATTACTTCTGTTACCAGGACTTCCAGACCTTTTCATTGGTGAGGGCTATGATTCTAAGAGAGCGCAACAAGTTACACATATGGCTGCTAGATTGCTATCGACAACACTCACAAATGAATTAGTTACTCTGATTTCAACGCGCCAACCAGTAGGTCAGTATAATCATCCTATTGTAGGACGTGCTCTTGCAAGTAGTGCTCAAGTTCACATCCTTGTTGAGCAGACTCCAATGCGTATTCTTTACTCAATGTTGAAGCATCCATCTTTTCCGCCAAGGATTGAATGTAAATCAAAGTATATAACCCGATATGGAGTTACGTTACCTCTGCAACACTATTTTGATGAAGACCTGACCACTACTTGAGTGACTTGCCACATTCTGGACAGAATTTGGATTTCGAAGTGATCTCAGCTTTACACTCTGGGCACCTTCCAACAAGTTTTGTGTACAGAGGTTCAAGTTTCTCCCGAACGCCTTTCTTGAGAAGTTGTCGTGTCCAGATATTTTTCATTCCCTTCATGAATGGTTTAACGGTTTCAGGATTTTTCAAAACGTTACCATCATCACATGCTTGTCTGAATAAAGTTTTGAAAGAGGCACTATCCTTTAGCTGTTTGTTAACAAGCTTCCTGATGTATTCATCTAATTTCTCATCCAGTGGTTGATGTTTGAATGGGAGTCCTATTCTATCTTCAGGCATCATGATTGGTGCGAATACTACTGGTTTACCAATATTGTACGTCGTAACCCATGCTTTGATGTGAAGGAGTGTAAGTGGTGCTAGTCCCCTGATTGCATCGTTTTCAAGTGCAAATTTCTGAACTGATTGCAATTCAAGAGTAAGATCGTCAACTCGTTTTTCGACCAATCCATCCATGCTTTCAACTGCCGCGTAAACTCGACTTTTGATCGCTCGGAACTCCTTTTCTTTGGCATCCCGCTCGTTTCTCATATCATCGATTTTCACTTGAAGCTCACGAGTCTGGGAGTTGACAGAATCTTCTTCATCTTGAATTCTCTGTGCCAACTTTTCATCAAGGTCTCCAGTGCTTAGCGTTGACTCTTCTGCAAGGTCGTCAATGGAGTCAATGACATCAGTGTATGTTGGTACAATGTCTGCAAGATCTTCTACAAGAGCTCTGTATTTGACAATAGCATCTTCAAGTTCGAGTTCAGGAAGTCCTTCTCGTGTTGTTTTAATATCGTTAAGGATACGATTGAAGAATCGCTCTATTTCTACAGTATCTCGTGTAAATTGCGCAAGGAGAGCTCTTCTATCCTTCTGGTGCTTATCCTTGAATCGATAGACCTTGTCACCCATTCTGGTTTGAATTTTTTCTACTTTGAGAACAGAGGATTCTTCATGGGTCTTTAATCGTTTATCCCAACGGGTCATCTCTGCAGATACAACATTCTCCATTACATTCAGCTGGTCAGTAAGCCGCTCTTTCGTAATCTTCTGGAGTTCAACCATTGTACCTTGACGTTGTCGTGCGCTCTCAAGGACTGTTTGGAAATCTTGACTAATTGTTAGGGCTAACTGGGCATCAATTTTCAATTCAAGATTATTGAGTTTATCATTTGGATCAACTTCAACGTACTGATTCTTGTGAGTCACAAAGAGGTCAGTTTCCTGAATATTCCTCAAATGGTGTACTTTTGGTTCAATGGCCTTCAATAGCGGAAGTGCCTTGTCAACTCCTGCCGGAATATCTTGGAATCTAGCAATCTCCGTATTCAGGATTCTTCTAACAGGTCCAGTAGCAGTATCTTCACTCAACTCTAATGTTATTGATGATTCTCCGATTGAAGAGAGCACGATTGAATGTGTATCAGAAGTTTGAACGATCCAAAATGGAACCGTGATTGGTGTTAGAAACTTGAGTTTGGCTTTTCCTTTTCGATTGGACTCTGCAAGGATAAATGCCATAGCACGAGCTACTTCGTCTTTTTCTGGGACAATCTTAGTCTTAGTCTTTTTGAAGAGAAAATCTAGGGCTATTTGTCTGACCATGGGAGCGCCTCGCGTGAGATTCTAAGTTACTTCTGTGGTTAATTATGTTTGCTGGGTTGTCCTCTCCACAATCTCGATAAACTAGAGAGTGCTGGATTTCGTATGCAATTTCTACCAATCATCTAGATCTAGGTCTATTGCTATATTGTCTAATACATCCTTTTCTGATTCAAAATCAGAAAATCTCAATGGAATCTCTATGGATGGATCCAATTTCAATCCTATTTCATAAGTGACCTTAAGGAGATATGATATACGAATAAGGGATGATTTGAACGGAAGATGAAATCTCCATTCATCACCGAACTGAATCTCTTTCCACCTCCCCCAATCATCAGGTTCTAGTTCATAGTATGTCTGTCTCATTGTTTTATAATTGGACGTTTCATGCCAGCGACACTTGGCGTGTTCCCATCTTATGATATCGAATCTGACTCGCTGCATCCGTTTTTCATCGTCAACTTTGAATCCTACAAGTATTCCAGTATCCATCCTTAGAATACCATTGGATTGAATGTGAAGCCCTTCATTTGATTTAGGGGTTGTTTCAAGACCTAAATCCTTTGACAAGTACTGAGGTCTTTTCTGCAATACATGAAACTCCTCTGTAGATTTTGGATCAAGAGCCCAATCTACCTCCACAACTCCTTCCACTGTATGTTTTATGTAATTAGAGAATCGTCTATATGTGGGTGGAAGTCCCCTTGGAAGTTGGAATGAGAATGGAATAGTAGTAGTGCCTTCTGCTATGGTCGTAGTCTCACTTATTCGAAATACTCTGGTCATGTGGCACTCTTCATCAATACTCCTATGTTTGCCAGAACCATATTCTGTACGTTCTATACTTTTTGCCTTCAGAACAACTCTGTTACAGTCAAAGGCCTCGTCTGTTTTAATTACAACTCTTCCTGAGAGTGTATCTCCTGGAAGAACTCTTTTACTATCAAATTCAATATCTACAGATTTCAATGTTCTCCGCCACTGAGTCTGTTTTTTTCACGAAGCCAAATAGACTTGTTGTAAAAAGAAAAAAGGGTTAGAAATTGACACTTCCCTGTAAAATGTGTCATTTTCAATATCAGGAGTTTCATACGAGTCTTTTCATTTACAAAGAAATTGTATGAGTTCATATACTCTCTTCAGCATGAAATTGTATGCAAGGACTAGGTATATGGACTAGGTCAGTTGTTCCTCGAACAACTAATCGACGTGCGCGACTGAAAGCCCGAAAGAAGAAGTCTTCTTCCAAAGGGAAGTCCTTACTCTCCAAGAAGGAACTAACATCAAGTTCCGGGGAGTCCGCGGCTGTTCACTTTGTCCAATCGGACCTTGCTAGTTTCAGTGATGGAGATGGTAAGAGTGATAATGACCCAGCCGTGGAAAAAACTGTGGAAACGCTCACTGTCGTTGGATGTGATGTACCAACATCGGCACAGGAGAAGGAAGCCAGGACTTCAGGAGGGATCCCATCCCAATGAACATTGACAAAGCTCTTGCTAATTTTTGTAATTCCGATGAATTACGAAGAGGTGGTGACACTGGCAAGAGAAGGGTGGAACATAGAAACTTCTTACAGGTGAGGTTCACTCACCAAAGTGTAAGATTTAGGTCATAGACTTGTTGCTTGATATTATCAGAGATTCTCACGAATACTGGATTGAATTGTACTGAAACAGTTTGGACATGTTAGTTCTCCAGAATCAATCCAGTCAACTCTATCTAATTCCAGCTTATTCTGGTAATTTGGACAGTAAACTGGTATGACATACACTGCTCCAGTAGAATACCTTTGCATTGAGTGACTTGGGTGAACAATTTGGTCATCATTGGAAATACAGTTCATGTAATTGAAGTAGGTGGTCAATCACTTTTGGTATAGTTGAACTATACATCTAGAGAAGCAGATGTAGATTCAATCTCCAACTTGAGAGAGGTTACTCCTCTCTCTCATTTCCTTTCTGTCACACCGAATCGTTGATTAGTCATCAATGCACCTAGTAAATTCGGGCGGGGTTTGATGTTAGATGGTCATACTTATGGTGAAAAAAAATGAGTAATAATGTTAAAGATAAGCAAAAAATGAAGGCAATAATCTACACGGAATATGGTCCTCCGGAGGTACTGAAGCTGGCAGAAGTCGATAAGCCAGTTCCAAAGAAAAACGAAGTATTAATCCGAATCTATGCCACTACACTTGGCTATGGGGAACTGGTCGCCAGAAATTTTAGAAAGGTTTCTCCAGGCAAGTTTGCAATGCCTTTATTGTTCTGGTTAATCGCAAAAATATCATTCGGTATTAGAAAACCACGTAATAAAATCCTAGGAAGTCAATTTTCTGGCCAAATTGAAGCAGTAGGTGAAGATGTGACCCCTGAATTATGGAAAGTAGGTGATCAGGTCTTTGGGTATACCAGTAGCAGCATGAAGACGTATGCGGAATACATAACGCTCCCTGACGATGGGATACTATCCTTAAAGCCATCTAGTATAAACTTTGAGGAAGCAGCGGTATTGCCCTATGGAGGAATAATGGCCTTAACGTTGCTTAGAGATAAAGTCGATCTTCAACCAGGGCAAAAAATTCTGATTAATGGCGCTTCTGGAAGTATAGGATCCGCTACCGTCCAGTTAGCTAAATCTCAATTTGGTGCAAACGTCACGGGAGTGTGTGGTACTTCACGATTAGAGTTTGTGAAATCTCTGGGAGCCGATCACGTCATTGATTACAATAAAGAGGATTTTACAGAAAGTGGCGAAACTTATGATATTGTTTTTGGCGGATTAGTGAGGACATCTTTTTCCAAGATTAAAAACTCTCTTAATCCAAACGGACGCTATGTTTTAACCAGCTTCAAAATGAGACAGGTTGGTCAAATGCTCAGAACCAAGCTGTTTGGTAATAAGAAAGTAAACTGTGTGTTGTTACCTGAAACGGGTGAAGATCTGCGAGAAGTCGCTAAACTCATAGAAGAAGGAAAACTGAAGGCTTACATTGACAAAAGTTTTCCCTTCGAACAGATGGCTGAAGCACATCGTTATGTGGAGGACGGCCATCATAAAGGTCATGTAGTTATAACATTAGATCAATAGAATGGATCTTGATGCTAGATTTAACTCACCCTTCTAGCATCAAGACTGTCTTATACTCGGTTCTCTTCTTGAGAAACAAGGTCTATCAGGGTCGGGATTCTCACTGGTCTAAGATTATATATATATCACTAATCTATGTTATAGTTGAACTATATGTCAAATGCAACTATCCATACAAACATTTGATAAAACCCAAGGCCACGTGATGCCTCAAGATAATATAAAATTCTGTGAGCAGTTGGATTTTGATAAAAAGAGAGCGACTCTAGGACTCATCATTCATCTCGGCGTATACTTCTTCAGCTGGTTTTCCTTCTACGGACTCGACGATATAATCAACAAACTTACGAAGGGTCTTGACCTCATCCCGCAGTATCGCTATATCTTCTTATGAGCAGACTCAGCCTCCTTGATTCCCTCAACAGTCAGTGGGAATCCACACTTGGGACAGAAGGCTGCTCCCATGTCGACTCCTTCCATGCCGCAGCTCATACAGTTCAGATAGTCGAGCATCTGCCCTTTCTGGCCCTCAACCTTCTTGCCATAAATCTTATCCGCGACCTCGTTCTCCACGTCATGAGTTGACAGATGGACATAGACTGGCTTCATGACTGTGGCATCTTTCCCGCCGACACGCTTTGCGAGGGTCATGCCCAGAATTCCCAGCTTGACAAACTCAGTTATTCGAGTGTGTCGGAACATGTGGACAATCCGCTTCTTCCCTGTGAT
>JAUWOU010000184.1 GCA_030612005.1 Candidatus Thorarchaeota archaeon
TGGGAAAACGGTCCTTGTTACAGGTGCAGGGAAATCTTTAGGTCGCGCAGTCGCTCTATACTTGGCAAAGATGGGGGCCAATGTGGCAATTAATTATCACTCCTCTACTGAGGGTGCTGAAGAAGTCAGTGCAGAGATACAGAAACTTGGTAATAAGGCTCTACCAGTAAAAGCCAATGTTTCGGATTCTGGCGAAGTTCAAAAAATGTTCCAAACAATTACTTCAGAACTCGGTGCTGTGGATATTCTAGTCCATAATGCGGCAATCAATCTTGATTCTACAATCCGGAAAATGAGTGACGAGATTTGGAACCAAGTCTTAGGGGTCTGTCTAACTGGGGCTTTCAACTGTGCCCGAGAAGCAATCCCGATAATGCGTGAAAGTGGTTGGGGTCGAATTATCAATATCAGTTCAATAACTGGATTCACCGGTGCCTTTGGGGCTGCAAACTATGCAGCAGCTAAATCTGGAATCATCGGGTTTACTAAGTCCCTTGCACTGGAGGTCGCCCGGTATGAAATAACTGCTAATACAGTCGCACCAGGATACATCGATATTGGTATGGGACTACGTCTACCAGAGAAGATGCAACAAGATATTATTCAACAAATTCCAGTTCGTAGATTTGGTCGTTCAGAAGAAGTAGCATCAGCTATCGCATATCTTGCTTCTCCAGATGCTTCATACGTTACTGGACAGGTTATACATGTTAATGGAGGACTGTATTCTTAGGTAAGGTGTGATGGACAGTGAGTCAGAAACCAATTGATCGAGTTGCTGAATTATCTAATAATGGCGCAGATATTGGAAGGGATGTTATAATCCATGAGAGTGCTGAGATTATAGCTAGCAATATCAAGATTGGTGATTCTGTACAAATTGGACCAAACACTAGAATACTCTCTAAGAAACTTGTACTAGAATCCGGTGTGAAAATTGGTTCAAATTGCATGTTGCGTTGTAATCAGATTCAGCTTGGGCATGAATCCCGCATTGGTAATAACAATGACATTCAACCTTATGGGCTCTTCAAGATGGGTAAAACATCACGCATTGGCAATCAGGCACACATTAGAGGTAGAGAAGTCACCCTCGGTGATGACGTCTTTATTACAAACAGCTTCCGGGTTGGAGGCGGTGGTCGAAATGAACCTTATGCAATACTAACCGTTGGTGATCGTTGTACAATGCACAACAACTTCATCAATTTAGCAAAACCAGTCACAATCGGAAACGATGTAGGTTTAAGTCCTGATGTCATCCTCATAACTCATGGTTACTGGCAATCAGTTCTTGACGGATATTCAGCCACATATGCGCCTATTACTATTCATAATTGGGTGATTGTTGGGATGCGAGCAACGATATTACCCGGCGTTGAAATTGGAGAAAACACAACAGTTGGAGCTGGCGCTATTGTTTCTCGTTCACTACCTGCCAGGTGTGTCGCAGCTGGAATTCCCGCCCGGGTTATCAAGACTGATTATCCTACTCCTATCTCTGAGCAAAAGCAAGATGAGATAATGAAAGACATACTTCAAGTCTACAGACCACTTCTTGTCGACAAAGGCTTTGATGTTACGAAGGTTGTAGAGGAAAAGTACAGCACACTCATTGAGATGACATATGATTCCAAGAAGATAGTCCTCTCCTATTTCAGGGGTCCAGAAATTTCCGCACAGGCTTTTGGAGGTGATGTAAATATCCTTCTCACCTTTGATGGGCAGAGCAAAGAACCTAGTACTGTAATCATGAATTTAAATACGCTCAAAATCTCAGGTGAATTATCACCATTGGTCCACGACATCCGTGATTTTCTACGTCGATATGGCATTCGGTTCTTCGGGTACGGATACTTCTCATCAATCCCTCCCCAAATCTCGAGGGACTTGGACTATGATTCGATGTATTGATATATTAAATTTCCAGATGTCAAATATCTATCAAACAAATGAATAACATCTGATAACGTTCACATGGGATAACATAAAACCAAGAACCTATCAATCTATTAAGACAGGAAAGCATCATTTTCATGCTTGGTGACCATAATGGTAGATATCACAAAGATTCATGCAATAGAAATTCTTGATTCTCGTGGAAATCCCACGTTAATGACCAAGGTAGTACTCTCAGATGGTACCAAAGGTGTAGCAAAGGTTCCTAGCGGGGCCTCTACTGGTATTCATGAGGCTGTAGAGCTTAGGGATGGTGGCAAGAGATACAAGGGCAAAGGTGTGAATCGTGCTGTTAAGAATGTCAACACGACCATCAATGAGGCAATGTTATCTGTTAACCCATTATCTCAAAGTACTGTTGATGAAGCCCTGCTGAACCTTGACCCCAGCGAGGGTAAAGGCCAACTTGGTGCTAATGCGATATTATCAGTTTCAATGGCTACTGCAGTAGCTTCTGCCTCCCACCTCCATATGGAACTGTTCGAGTATCTTCGAACAAAGGTGATTGGTAAGCCTGTGAAATACCTCCAACCATTACCCATGTCAAACGTCATTAATGGTGGTGCACATGCTGGGAATGATCTCGCAATTCAGGAGTTCATGATTCTTCCTGTAGGTCCAAAGAGTTTTCCTGAGGCTCTAAGATGTATTAGTGAAGTCTATCATACTCTTGAAAAGAGTCTGATTAGTAAATATGGACGAATGAGCAAGCATATTGGCGATGAAGGTGGATTCTGTGGATTTGGTCTTAAATCCACATCAGATGCTTTTGATGCAATAGTGGGTGCTATTGAGGAGGCAGGTTATCGTCCTAAGAAGGATGTTTCACTAGGAATTGATGCAGCAGCTAGCGGGTTCTATGAAGAAGGGAAATACGCAATTGATGGTAAGAAACTTGATGCATCGGACCTCCTAGACTTGTATGTTGACCTTGAGAAGACCTATCCATTAACAACAGTAGAAGACCCATTTGAAGAGGAAGCCTTCAGTGAATTTACAGCATATGTTAGAAAGACAAAGATCCAAGTGGTAACTGATGACTTGACAGTTTCAAATCCTACGATTGTGAAGCGTGCCATAGATGAAAAAGCTGGTAATGCACTCCTACTAAAGGTGAACCAGATTGGCACAGTCACCGAAGCGATCGAAGCTGCTCGAATAGCAAATGAAGCAGGTTGGGGTGTTGTGGTAAGTCATAGAAGTGGTGAAACCGGCGACACTTTCATTGCTGATCTTGCAGTTGCTCTCTCCGCTGGACAGATTAAGACAGGCGCTCCTGCTAGAAGTGATAGAGTAGAAAAATTCAACAGACTTCTTGAGATTCATGATATTCTAGGTGGCGAGTGTTCTTACCCCGGCAACGAGTTCAGAATTGCTTGGAGGAACTATTAGTCAATGAGTGATAAACGGAAAGTAGTCTTCATAGTCATGGATGGTGTTGGAGACCGCCCTATTTCCATCTTGGGCGGCAAGACTCCACTTCAAGCAGCGAAGACACCAGTTCTTGATCGTCTAGCAAAGGAGGGTCAGAATGCTCTGATGGATGTCATTGGACCTGGGATAACTCCTGGGAGTGATGCAGCTCATCTCGCATTATTTGGATATGACCCATTAGAGGACTATCCTGGTCGGGGTCCCCTCGAAACCATGGGAACCGGTCTGGAGTCCAAACCTGGAGATATTGCTTTTCGTACTAATTTTGCTACTTTAGATTCCGATATGACAGTCATTGATAGAAGAGCAGGTCGTGCATTTACACGAAACGAACAAGATATCCTTCAATCAAAGATTGATGGACTAGTGATTGATGGAGTTCAAATCAGATTTCTGGCCACTGTAGAACATAGAGGTGCTATGATTCTGAGAGGCAAAGGTCTCTATGCAGAAATCAGTGATGTTGATCCTCATGAAACTGGTGTAAAAATCTGGAAGTCTAAACCACTGAAACCTGAAGCTAAGAAGACCGCTGATATCGTCAACAAGATGATGGTTGAGATTAACAAGATCCTAAGAGACCTAGATGTGAATAAAGAACGTGAGAAACGTGGCTTACCCGCTGCAAACGCGATTCTTATTCGGGGTCCTGGTCGTCATAGTGAGATTCAGACATTGAAGGATAAATATGGGATATCCTCCGCAGTTATTGCAGGCGGAGCATTGTATATTGGAACTGCAAAGTATGTAGGAATGGTACATGAACCGGTCGAGGGTCAGACTGGGACAATTGATACGAATTTCCAAAACATTGCAATGAAGACAATCGAATGTATCAAAGGTGATTATGACTACATTTTCGTTCACATCAAGGCACCCGACAATGCCAGTCACGATCATAACGCGGAAGAGAAGATACTTGCTATAGAGCGTACTGATGAGTTAGTAGGCAAGATAGTTGAAGAAGTTGGCGATAAAATAGTCATTGCAGTTACTGGAGATCATTCGACACCTGTTTCAACTGGTGAACACACTTGTGACCCCGTTCCTATCGTTTTCTGGTCTGACTTCATTCGTCCGGATAGGGTTGAAAAATACTCAGAGATTGATGCTGCCATGGGTGGTTTGCATACTATCAGGGGTTTGGATGTCATACCTCTGCTCCTAGGATATGCTGGTCACATCAAGAAATTTGGTGCGTAGTTGAAACCAGAACCTAGAATTTACTAATCATTTCTTGTTCCAGATTTTCCAATAGCTCTATACTCAAAGCCCTTGGAAGTTAAATCATCTTCATCAAAGACATTCCGACCATCAACAATAACTGGTGTTCGCATCAAACCTTTGAGTGATTCGAAGTCTAACTCAATGTACTCTCTATGCCTTGTAACAAGAGCAAGACAGTCTGCATCTTGTGCCGCCTTATTTAGGTCCTGCCCAATCTTGTGAGTTCCAAACTCCCACTCATTGACATGTGGGTCGTGAATGGTTATTTTGGCACCTTTGGATTCAAGGACACTTACCAGAGTTGCTGCAGGTGTGTTTCGAGTATCATCTGAGTTCTCTAAGTATGCCGCTCCCAATATGGTAACATTTGCATTATGAGTAGCAAGTCCTTTAGAATTGAGAGCATCTTCAACGAGTAGTGCCATGTGGATTGGCATATGATTGTTAATCTCTCTTGCAAGTGTAATGAAACGGGGTTCCATCTTATGTGTGCCATATTCATTGAGACCAAATCGAAGTAACCAAGTGTCCTTTGGCAAACAATGACCACCAACACCGGCTCCTGGGATGTGGAGATTTCTGCTAGGTAGTTCATTAATGAGCTCAATGATTTCGTAGACGTTTACTCCCAGGCTCTCACAAACCAGTGCCATTTCATTTACAAAGGCGATATTGACATCTCGATATGAATTCTCGATGGTCTTTGAAATTTCTGCAGTAAGAACATCTGTAGTGTGGACATTGGCCTTCACGATATTCGAATAGATTTCGACCGCTCGTTCTGCTCCACGAGGAGTGATTCCACCAACAATTCGAGGAAGATTGACAATATTATTGATTAGTTTACCCGGCATTACTCGTTCATACGCAAAAGCAAGATCAAAGTCTTCCCCGCCTTTGAAACCAGAGTGTTCTTCGATAATTTTTTGAACCACATTCTGTGTAGTACCTGGCGCCACTGTTGATTCTACTACAACAAGAGTTCCTTTTTTGATTCTCTGACCTATCTGTTCACTCACTTCCTTCAATGAATGGTATTGGGGAATGTGTTGTTCATCTGTAGGCGTTTGAACATCAATCAAGATAACATCGGAATCTGATAGAACTTCAACATCATCTGTTACTTTAAACGAGCCTTTTGCTACCACTCTTGCAATAAGGTCGTCTAGTCCCGGTTCATCCCCTTCAAAAGGTGACTTTCCAGAATTTAGGTAGTCTATTTTCCATCCAGATCTCTTAGATTTCCTCTGAAGACCTGTGACCTGAAATCCATCAACATCTGCCAGAAGCGCAGCACATGGTATACCAACATACCCCATTCCTATAACAGCAATCTTAGTGACCATGAAATAACCCTCTTGGAGTTTTTTTGCATGTGAGTGAGCGTCGGAGCCTTTTCGCTCATTGTAAAAAACGTTGCCAAATGACTATTCTACATCAACAACCGCTGACACCCTGTCAATCGAATCTTCAATGAACTGTTTATTGTCTATGGTTAGTTTGATTGCATCATTGGGACATACTTCCACAGCCTCTACAAAACCTATATCTTACAATTGTGAGTGAACTGTAAGAGACTTCTGTGTTTCACCTTTCTCACGACCGCTGTCGCCAGCTTCTGAAAGACCGGAATCTTTCAAAGTGTCGCGAGCTTT
>JAUWOU010000268.1 GCA_030612005.1 Candidatus Thorarchaeota archaeon
CAAGCGATTTCGATTCAAGCTGAAACAGCAAATCTTCCCATTGGAAAACCAGACCAACGAATTCGTGCAACAGTTATTGGAGCAGGCAATTTTAGTCTTCAAGTCAGTGGCTCAACAACATTTCTCTCATCTGGTTTAGACTATCCGATAAGAAATCTTCCAGTAGTGGTACCTCACACACCGAGAAGGAAAGCATCAGCTGAGAGCATCACGAAAGCAATTACTGATGCATTGAAGAGATTTGATCTTCAGGAGGGACAGGATAAAATGATTCTCTCTTTTGTTGATGCCGTGAGACCATCCTATGAGAACTTGATGGAATTCTCCAAAGGCGTTATTGCAGCACTTCCTAATACAGTTTCGATGAATCAACCAATTATGATGTGCTTTGATACTGATATTGGAAACAGTGTTGGCAGTATTATGAGACGTGAAACAGGAATTACAAATGAGATTCTTTCGATTGACGAAATCTCCCTGAAGGAAGGAGACTTCGTAGACATTGGTGCTCCAATAATAGAAGAGGTTGTTGTTCCAGTAGTAGTAAAGACCCTAGTCTTTGATTCAGAATAGTATGACTTTTTTCAGTGACGTAATCGTCGGCTGAGTTGACGTATTCTAGAAATGAATAGATAGGTTACAGGAACAGTGATGAGCTCTTGACGATGACGATTAGGTCTTTCTGGAGTGGATTCAACATGTTCTTCTCTCTGCTGTTCTCTATCATCTTTTTCCCACCACATCTTTGATCTATCATCTTTCCAAATACGGTCAACTTGATCAACCATAGGTCGATGATATTTTACAAGAATGAATCCTACAATTTGTAAAAGTGGAAATGGGATGGGTATTAGAGAGTAGAAGCCCAATAGTGGCATATACATTCCTGTCGATAGGAATAATGGAAATATACTACTAATAATTGCCATAGACACCAATCTGTGACGAGTAATAGTTTTTCGAAGATACCGGTAGGTGTCTCTTACAAAAGCAAAATGAAATGCGCCAATCACTGCGGAAAGAGGAATTATCGAAAAGTCATTCGTAATGAATATGAAAGATAATAATAAAGAACCAGGTATTCTATACACATCAGCGATTAGCTCATAGGTAATTAACAAACCAGAAAATGTATTCCCACCACCACCATATATTGTTCTTTGCATGAATATCATGGGACCAAAACAAAGAACGAGCCAGAATATTGCACTCAATATTTTTTCTCGGCTTAAATTGAGTTTAGGATATGCTTCAATTTCGCTCATAGAGTAATAATGTAATTCAGATGGGCTACCAATTATGACAGCTTGACGCTGAACTAATGGAAGAATAATGAATACTCCCATGACAAGTGTGGTGTATTGTCCAATTCTCTGCAGAAGTATCCAGAAACTACTATCCCAGTAAAATTCTGGTGAATACATGTTCATTGTGAAGTAAAACAACAGACCAAGTACTAGAAAATAAATCGCAATTGCTGTACCCAATCCTTGTTTCCAATAAGATCTGTTTACTGGAACTCGTGAAAGCTTGTAGCTATAATAAATACCTGGAAATGCAATAAGAATTCCAACAACGAAATTACGAAGAACTGTACTAAGAATCAAAATCAATGTGGAGAAGTCTGACGCCCAAACAGAATAGCTTTCTAATGGTGTGAATAGCAATCCACTTGTTGGGAGAATAATTAACTGCAGTAGATTCGTTCCATAGACACTCAAGGGAAATATCATTACAAATAGAACTTTCAGCAGTAGATTTGCCCATTCTGGAAGTCCTCTTATTGTCTTTGACATTTTCCCCACGAGTTTGATATATCTGAACCCTAATAAAAATGTCCAACTAAGAAATCATGTACAAGTCAAAGCACACCATTTCGCACCATTCAAATACTAGTATTCTCTTCACGCATCACTAAGAGGAATCAATGTGCAGCTTGACTTTTTCGTCGACCCTATTCTGTATCTCCAATTCCATTGGGACAATATCTTCCCTTTTGTTATGGTTCTGGTTTGGTTAATTATCACTGGTCTGATTTACTTGATAGCAACAACGCTAGCAAGAAGATCACTGAAATCAATTGGGATGGGAATTGAAGCTGCATCAGGAGTTGTCTTGATCCTTCGACTGATATTCTTCATTATTGCTGTTACAGTTATAATAAGTGCATTTGAAACGAGCCTAGCGACAATTCTGTCCCTTGGTGCTATCTTTGGGACTGCCCTGGGGCTTGCGTTCTCTCAAGCATTAGGAAATATTGTGAGCGGATTATATGTAGTAGCAGCTAGACCATTTAGAGTTGGAGATTATGTTAGAATTGGAACTGTTGAAGGTATTGTCAAGGAAATCACCTTGAATTATACAAGGGTCCTTCTTGCAGATGAAACCCATCAACTGGTGCCAAACAACAAGGTTGTAGGGAGTCAAGTCACCAACTACCGGATTGAAGATCTTCCAGGACTTATTGAAAATAAGGAAGAAGAAAGAATTGAAGCTGTAGAAGAGCGAAAAAGTCGACGATACATTCATTCAATAGACAATGCGCTTAATAAACTCAAAGACCTCGCAACTGATGAGGATTACTATAGATATACATTCGACCTCACAATTCACATGAGCTTCAATCATAGTAAGATGATGAAACATTTTGATAAAGTTTGTGTAAAATGGGCGACTATCTTCCTC
>JAUWOU010000217.1 GCA_030612005.1 Candidatus Thorarchaeota archaeon
GTACGGAGGTGTCTGGACTGTGAATCCAGCATGGACTTCCCAGAAGTGCAGTGCCTGTGAGGAACGGGGTTTGCGTGTGAAGGGCAGTGGTTCCACAGAGGAAGAGAAGGGCGGAGAGTACTTTTATTGCCCAAGCTGTGAGTTTCGACTCCATGCTGATGCGAACGCGGCCAGAAACATCCTGAAGATTAATAAGAGTCCCACTGTCGTTGGTGGGTGGACTGCTTAGACCTATGTCTAGGATTGTCCAGGAAAAAATCAACGATGAGCTGGATTTCCAAGATAATCAATGGAACACCTGACGAGTTTGTTAAAGCAAGGTTAGTAAAATATGGACTTGGATTTCATCCCGGTCCAAGAGTACGTATTATACTAAGCAAGCCAAGTATTAAACTCAAAGTAGATTTAGATCTAGAGAAACCTTTTCTCAAGGGCTATTTGCAGGGTGCTCCAGACGGACAACACAAAGTCAAGGGGATGCTACTTACTTACTCGGATAAAACTGAGGAGTTTGGAAAATTGATGATGCCTATTTCTTGGAGGAAATCCAAAGGGAAAGGACCCCCTGTCTTTAAAGCTAAAATTGATGAATCTGCACCTCTTGATGATATCAAAGCACTTTTTGATTTAGATGACCCAACAACCTTCTACCTACTTTCTCTCTCCCCTAGAGATGGTTCAAAACCTTGGAAAATAACAACGAAGACATCCTTCCCGAAAGGTGGTCCAAAAGAAGAGGAGGCGGATGTGAAGGTCAAAGATCCCGTATTTGCAAAAGGTGCAGTTGGAAACAATCCCGAAACATTAGAATTCATTCTTAATGAATACCTACCCGATCATAAGGATAAGGTCGGGCCTAAAACCAAGAATATCTGGATTCGAAATAATTTTGAAATTCTTGGTATCAAACCTCCAGATGATCCGAAATTGTCATTTGATGAAAAGCGACGGTTAGCTAGAAAGAAATGTAAACTCATTCGAGAAGTCACCATAGATGGTGTAGACTACAGTGCAGAATACGATTTCATATCAAATTGATTGACCGATATGTTTAATTTCGGAACTAAAACGACCCCCTATAGAAACAAAGAGAGGCGAATGAAATGCTCCAGAGCTTTGAAAGCAACTTCTTCCTATTTTCAGCAATTTTCATATTCTTAGGAATATTCGCTATTGGCTGGTTAGTAATCCATATCGAACATGGACGTCATTTATCAAAAATGAAAGTCTTCTTCTCAGGAATATTGGGAGCAATCTTTCTTGGGTTTGGAATCCACTTCCTCCTCCTATCAATCGGAATCTAATGACTCTACAAAGTTTCTCAACTCATTTATTGACAAGCTAGGTACGAACAACCGTTATTTAGTGAATTGATAGAGTACTATTGCTATCCTCTAGTGGACAGCATATTTGACATAACAAGAGGATTCATTGAAGTGCTACCTGAAACAGACATTCAAAAGCTTGCAGTCGAGACTCGTCAGAGTCTGATTCAGGAGTTTGCAGAAACTTATGCTAACCTGAGAGAGAGAGTCAAACGAGTTCCCGAATCAGAAGCTAGAAAGGTTTCTGAGGAGTTTTCCTGTCCATTTGAAGTAGCACTGATTGCATATCTGATTAATATGGATGGAATCATGAGTCTTCGACAAGCAGTAGGTCTCTTCACTGCTGAACTTGCTAGAAGAGCATCAATTGGTGAGGATGTTCCAAATCTTTCTGGTAACATCATGGAGTTTGCGCTTGTTGAAGGACGCTGGATATCTCATATTCATGGCAAATTCACAAGAAAATTGGAACTTCGCGTTAGGAGTCTAGCAAATCTTGAAGATGTAGTTGACACATCGACCCTTGAAGTTGAGAAAGCACTTTCAATCATTGCTGAACGTACAAAACTAGCTGAGATCTTTATTTCTCCATTAGTTGAAGAATGGAGAAAAGAACATGTCAAATCTACAAGTGCTGATGTTCTTACATCATTTGGACAAGCGATTACGAAATGGAATCGTAGCACACTCAGTGGTAAGTTCAAACAAGTTATGAAGCGAAATCAAGCTCGTTTCCGTATTCTAAGACAGGCATTGACCCATGCAACTGATTCATTCACAATTGATTCATCTATCAAGAATCTAGATTCTTTAATTGCTGAGCTTGAACAACCCTTTGACAAGTTAACGCCACGAGCAATAGCTCATTTTCTCCTTCATTTAGTTCCTAGACCTCAGAGTGGTAGAGGTGACCGTTCGTCATATGTTGATATTGGTGTTGGGTCAACTAGGGCCAATAAAGCAGAGCCTGATATGTCATCACCATTTGATTTCCTTGAACGCGATATCAAACTCGCAAATCGGCGTAAAGGTAATGACAGAAGAGAATATCTTCTTGAGCGAATAGGACGAGTAATTCGAGTTCTCAAGTATCAAGGTAGTGATGTTAATGAGTGTGTCAGAGAATGTTACACTGAGATTATTTCTCGATTTGGTTTGAAAGATATTTCTCTTGATGATTCATTGACTGTTGCTAATGAGAAACTCACAGAGGTCCAAGTTACTGAAAAAGATAGTCTTGCAATGAATCTCATCTTTGATTTTGTTAATGATCATGTTTACCTGGAGGATTCCATTTGATGAATGTACAATCCCCTCTTTACTGGTTGATTGAGATTGAAACATACGATTTTGCAGTTGGAGCTTTCAAGGGTGCTGATCTTAGTGGGAAAGCTCTCATCCTTTCATCACAACTTTGGTCCATCATTAGGGAAACGCAAGTATATTCAATTTTGATTGGACCTGGTATATTCAAAGGAGTGGCAACGAGAAACGGTATTCACGTTGATGTGCTTGAGTACATTTCTTGTTTGATGTTTGATCCGACACAACTTCGATTTGATGAACCACTCCCACAGGTTGACATAGTTTCTCCTGAAGTTATTGATCCTCTAGGAACAAGAAAGCTGGAGGAGATTGTGACATTGATTCAAAATCTCGTTATTGAAAGAGGTAATGTGTTGGCTGGTGAGCCACTTGCCACAGTTCAACCTAAGACTGGTGTTCCTAGGACTGTGCATGTTGAAGAGATATTCAAACGAATCAACGTATCTCACGTATCCGGAGAGCAACGTGCTAGGTTCATTTTAGGTGGAGCAAACGGTCCAATCTACCGCCCCTTTGCTGAGAATTTTCCAAAACTAAGACTCCAGCAGACCGAGCGTACCAAAGTGCTTGCAACACCATTCTACAAGTTCAGTAGTTTCTCAGATATTGAGATTATGACTGATTGGATGATAGTTGAAACAGCCGGTCAAGACTCGAAGACTGGAATGGACGCAATTGGTGCAGAGTATGAACGGATACTGGAAGTAATTGATAAGGACAAGGAAAATTACATCTTCGACCTGTGAAGACCAAAAGTGTCTTGTATCCCTAGGATTTTGTCTTGATGAGGTTTCTCGTTGGAAGTAGCTACCGCTGATATACAAAAGAGGCTGGTAAAACCATAT
This sequence comes from Candidatus Thorarchaeota archaeon, assembly GCA_030612005.1. Lineage (GTDB taxonomy): Archaea > Asgardarchaeota > Thorarchaeia > Thorarchaeales > Thorarchaeaceae > SMTZ1-45. The sequence goes on from JAUWOU010000217.1 coordinate 3,497, forward strand.
ACAGTCGTTCTAAGGTCGAGCAAGCAAGAACTGACAACGAGAATCGATGTTTACTCTGATGTGCTACGGGACGGTCAACGTTCCAACTTGGGTGGTATGATAGAATTTGGATATCGCCCTTCAGGACTACTAGAGATTAGACGCTTCTGGTTTGTTAAATATAACAAGCCTGTCTTCATGCATGTTCCCAAAGAAGCTAACGATATTCTGAGGAAAGCAAAAAACATTATAATTCCAAGAGAGCAGCAACCAGATTTCATCCAGAACCTGAAGACATACCTCGCTGGAATCCAAACACAAGAACCAAGGACCGTACCCACCTGTCAACATTGTCTTCGTGAAGATCGCCTTACTGTTCTCACTCGACGGAATGCTGTGAAGATTTCTACTGATCAAGTTGCTTGTCTCTCTTGTGGACAATCCGATCTTAAGGCAGAGTTAAGGACTCTTGGTATTAAGATGTCTCGCGCAATGATGAACCAGCTGGAGCGACAGGTTTCTCGGGTCAAATCAGTTCCTCGATTAGTCGAGATGCTTACGCCTGGATTCGACCCTACAAGAGAAACTGATCTGACTCTCATAGATACGGTTGTTGCACAAGAGATCAGCACGAAGAAAGACATTCAAGAATTACCAATTCCTGAAAACTTCAAATCGATATTGTTGGACCTTGGTCTTGAAACCCTACTTCCAATTCAAGAGAAAGCAATTCAGTCTGGACTACTCAAGAATACTAGCCTACTCGTAGTTTCTTCCACTTCTTCAGGCAAAACACTACTTGGTGAATTAGCTGGAATCCCCAAAGCCTTGCACGGCAAGAAAATGATATACATGTCCCCACTGGTGGCTCTTACAAATGAAAAATACAATTCATTTCGTAAGCGATACAAATCTATTGGACTTAGAACTGGAATAAAAGTGGGTATGTCAAGGATTGATGTTGGAAAAGAAGGCAAGCCAATAGTTGATACTGATATTTCAAAAGCTGACATTGTGTGTGCTACATATGAGGCTCTGGATTTACTCTTCAGATCGGGGAATACCAAGGATCTTGGACTGGTAGGAACTGTAATTATTGATGAGATTCAGAATCTGGCTGAACCTGAACGGGGACCTGAATTGGATGGCCTTATTTCGAGGATGCAATTCCACTTTCCGAAGGCTCAGTACCTAGCACTCTCTGCCACTGTTGGGTCTCCAGATGTGCTTGCCAAAGAACTTGGTTGGAAACTTGTTGAAT
>JAUWOU010000136.1 GCA_030612005.1 Candidatus Thorarchaeota archaeon
GAAGGTCAATGGGTCGCTATCAAAATCTACAGCATCCCATTCAATCGTGATTGTTCCATTGAGAAGTTCACCACCATTTGGAGCGATAACTTCAACGGAAGGAGCACGATTCTCTGCTAGCCACTTGAACACATTTGCTACAAAGATTGGATTATCAGAATCGTATAGATCAGGAAATCCATCATTATCCCCATCAGTGACTTCTCCAAGATTTACATCAGTTAGGAAAACCACCCGACCCATGTTGTAAGTTGTGGCTGCAAAAACTGGTAGGTTGAATGCTGGACCACCATTAGACCAAACGGAAGTATTATCGCTATCTGTTGAAATTAATGCAGTTCCAGAACCAATAGAATTGAATCCGGTGCTACGATCAACTTCGAGTCTTTCTACACCATCCATAATCGGATGAGTACCAATATTTTCACCTTCATAAGCTATGATTGAGATATACTCAACAAAATCATCAGTGTCTTCAAGCCATCCTGAGTTGTTGTACTGAAGTCCAAAATTTTGTCCAATTGGATCTATTTGCGCACCAAACACAGTATGGTCACCCCAAAGAAGAAGTGCTCCTCCTTCAGCGACAAAGTCTGTAATGTAAGTAATTTCTGTTGCGTTGTATTCCGATACTCCATCACAGATAACTAGAATGTCTGCAACTTCATAAGTAGCAGGAGTAAAAGTAGTCATCCACTCAATATTGTATCCATTGAACATCAATAAGTTTGCAAGCGGATTCCAACTTGAATGGAGATAGGTATAGGGACTATGTGAATAGTCGAACACAACGGTTTGTTCAGCTATACCAGCACCTGCAAGCCATCTGAATACATTATTTGTGAATAGTTCATTGTCTGCATCATTATAGTTAGCTGTGGCATCACCATCGTAGTCACCATCAGTTATTGGACCATTATCACCTAGAACAACAATTCTTCCAGCTCCAACTGTATCTGCGGCAGCTATTGGTACTCCGTTGGCATCATCAACTCCATCCCAAGTTGTTGTATTATCTGTATCCGTTGTAATTAGAGGAACCGCGCTCTCGGGCATCTCAATAAATCCAGTAGATCCATAGACCTCTACAATATCAACACCAACTTTTGTTGAGTGCATGTTCAGGTTTTCGGGATAAAGTGCAAAATCCCAGATATCGTCAACATTGTCATCAGAATCAGTCATGTAATAAGATTCATTTCGAACAAACCCGAAATGATTAAGCAAACCATCCAAGGCATTTCCCCAAAATGAATAATCTGTAACTATGAAAAGGCCTCCACCATCATTTACGAAGTCGTCAATGATAGCCAATTCTGATGGACTATATACTGTTGCGCAAGTTGAAATTACAAGAATTTCACAAGCTTCCAAAGTTGCGGCACTAAAAGTATTCATTGAAGATACTGAGAATCCTTGGTATGGTAATTCATTAGCTACAAGAGCATGTCCAGAAATTATCGAAATATCCTGAGCATGGGAATTGTCAAACACTACATGTCTGTGTAGAAGTATTGCGTTTTGTAATAGAGTGTCCTGTGCAGCATTACCTATAGTATACATGTCGAATCCTAAAAGAACAACATGACCCTTACCCAATGTCTTGTGAACTATTACGGGTTTGGAATCAGTATCATCTTCTACAACAACAACACCATCTGTTGTATCAAAACTGACTGAACCACTGGAACTTAGCCAATCAGCAGGCAAATTACGTGCTAATGCATCATTAGTATTGACAAGATTCCATTGATGTGGATAAGCAGTTTCCGGATTGTAGAGTTCCATTAGACCGGTCCCATTTAGTATTCGAGCGGCTGTACCTAGAGTTACGCCGCCTGAGTTGAATGGCATACAGATTACAATTCCACCATTCTCAACATAAGAAGGAAGTATGTCGTCCCAAACTCCTACAACATTGTCTGCATCTGTGTAATTACCATCTTCCATTTCAGTAATTAGCAAGATATCATATTCACCGATTACTGAACCTAATTGAGTGTAGTCAGTGAGATTATCATAAGTAAATTTGCCCTCTAGACTAGCAATCATTGAGGATATAGTATTATCCCATTCTCCTCCTACACTTAAATCTGAAAATTCGGTGTAGATGAGAATGTTTACTGCCTCATTACGACGGTCATCGCCGTAAGTTTCAGCAGGAATCAGTTGCTCATTATTTCCCGTTCCAGATAATGCATAGGAAGCACTCACACTACCAATGGCAAGTGAACCAATGAAAAGTAGAACAGCAAATGCACAGAGCATTTTATTTTTTGAATTCATTTTATAATTCTCCTAAGTTACCATGCAATGCGAAAATCAATAGCGTGCAAAGATATGAAACGCAGGAAATAGCGTGCTGCCTGGTAACGCGAATTACGAGAAAACAAACGTGAAACTATATCAATGTTATCAGAAAACTCTTACAACCAGCAAATGCGGCGATGTAAATGGCTAGTTACAAATTGTGCACAATTTCTGAGGTTCGGTTAGATTCTTAAGCACTATACCGTTTTTCATATTTAGGAATCATTGTTGACTCCAAAAAGGTGACTATCGATTGTCAGAGAAAATCTATGTGATAAGCTGTCGACAAGATCTTTCTGGTCTAGGTATGGATAGAATGAGAAGTTCTGTCGAGGGATTAGACGAAGCAGTAATATCACTTGATTGGTCCAATGCAAGATTGGTACCAGTTGTTGCGTCAGAAAAAGTGCCTTTTCAGGAAGGTGAAACCCGTATAGTTCCAATTCGGCCCATCAATGTATCAGGTTACTCAATGGTCTTTCAGTCGTTCTATGGCAGTAGTGGTATGGGAGACTTGGGTTGTATTGGATGCTCAGAATTAAAGATGCATTCCGAAGATAGGACTGCCAACATGGCGATGTTTAGCTCTCGAATCAAAGCTTCTGTATTATCAGGGGATTTACTTGGTCAAGTGCTAATCGTTGAAGGTAAAAAGAAATAGATCATTCAATAATATTGATGGTTCATCCCTGCGTTTCTTGCAGAGATGACCACTCAATTTTCTAAAGTGTAATAATTTTGCTAGATTTCTCCATCATGATGTCTACTATGTCAGAATATTCTACGAGATTGACATCGAAAGCTAGGCGACCGAGGAGACCTCGTTCTTCAACATGATGCTTGATAGCGTGGAATTTTGAACCCAAGCTCTTCAAATCTGCAGAGTGAGTGTTTCCTTTATCTGCAAAATAGACTCCGTCTTGAACAAGAAGAATATCAGTTTCGATATTTTGTTCATTAAGACCATTCACTAATTCTTTCACACTGGTGCAGTCATTAGCTAGCCAAATAAGATACTTCATCTCTTTTCCTCCTAGAATGTAACTACTATTTCATTTTCAACCAGTGCTTTTGCAACATCAGCATCGTCAAGAATCTTAACACTTTCAAAGATCTCGCTTGCGTCAATGTTTCTCTCTTCCAAAGATTTCTTGCTAACACACACTATACCATCAAAGCTCTCGAAGGTTGATTTGAACATTCTAATAGGTAGGATGTCTTGATCTTTCATGAGTCCATAGACCCCATCTCCAACAAACAACATCTGGGATTCATGGTCCATACCGAACATTCCCACAGCTGCCCTCCATCCTTCAGCAGCAATTATCTTACCAAATGGTTTACTGTTAACCAGAATCAATACTTTTCTTTCTGTAAACTCCATCTTAATCACCTACAGTAAAAAGGATACAAATCGGTCAATTTCTCCGACTTGCTCAGCGAACTCGGTAAGACCGCTTACATCAACTCCCTCAATAAAATCTGAACCTCTCTGGTCAAATCCACGAGCAGAAGTGCAAAGTCCACAGACTGCAAATTCAACTCCGTCATTTATCAATTCCAAGAACTTGTCATTCATTGGTCGATCTGGATCTGGGTCCTGATTCAATTTGGCATTGTTAACGCCATCCACAAATAGGAACACCTTCACATCATATCCCTTTGCTACAGTTGCTTTACACAAATCAAAGAAGGTGTGACTGTTTTGAAAAGTGTAAGGGGATGTATTTAGAAGGATACCCAACGTCTTTTGTCCCAAACGATTCATCTCCATACTAAGGTGGTTCGAGGCACTAATTACATGTTAAAAAGGATGCTCTTCAGACTATGTCAATTTATTCTTTTCAAACAAACTTCAAATACCTGTTTACTTCAGAGTATACTCAACTAGTGGTAGTTATTGCGAGCCTAAACTTTTTCTGGAAGTTTATTTGCAATAATGGCCGCCTAGATAAGATTGATTACAGAGAGATATGCATCTCTCATATCGCGCATAAGGACAAAAGGAACCAATAATGATGGACGAGATTGTGATAGAATATACCGATAAGGATGGAAAGGAACGCAAATTAGAAATTGAAGATGAAAATAGTCCTACTCTAGATCTTTCTCGCCACAAGATAGTAACAATCAATCTTGAAACACTTGCAGGTCTCGATGCTGTGGAGGACCTTAATCTTGGAAGTAATATGATTTCAGAACTCGATCTTAGCCCCCTTGGTAAACTTCCAAATCTTACATCTTTGAACCTTTTCAAAAATAAACTTGAAACAATTAATCTCTCACAACTAACAGCTTGCAAGAAACTTAGAGAGTTGAATCTAGGGAATAATAGTATCTTACATCTTGATTTAACACCTCTTGCAAAATATAAGAGCTTGGTTAGATTAAGACTATTCAATAATCAAATATCTGAAATAAATCTCACAGCTTTTTCCAAATGCACCACACTTGAAATGCTTGAGATAGAGAATAATCAAATCAAATCAGTAAATTTGAAACCATTGGGAAAATGTACCAATCTTATTCAGCTTAATCTGATGTATAACCTACTTAGTGAATTAGATATATCGCACTTAGCTACTTGTATAAATATGAAATTTCTATATCTTCATCACAACTCCCTTACGTCAATCAATCTAGAAGCGCTTGAAAATTGCACTGATCTTCGAATCCTAAGGTTAGGTGGAAACAAATTAGACAGTATTGATTTAGGACCTCTAGCTCCTTGTATTGAGTTGAGAAGATTGGGTTTAGCTATGAACGCAATAGAAGAAATTGATTTGAGCGCTTTAAAGAACGCTAATAAATTAACTGCTCTTGATTTCGCTGGCAACAGACTACAGACCATCAATCTATCACCATTAAAGAAATGTAAAGAACTTACAGAATTGTATCTTCACAGCGATCACCCCATTGAAAATGAATTCAAAGAAATCGATGTAGGACCTCTTTTCAGCTGTGACGAATTAGAAGATATCGGAATTGGAGAATCAACAAATGTTTTTGCAAAAGCTAGTTTACAGGATTCAGAGGACATTCCACTAGCAATTGAAGAACTTATTGAAGATGATAGAATCACATGGTCATAAAATCGTCATTTGTCCAAAATGTAGTATATTTAAATGAGTAAAGGTGTAAGTATATTTACGCTACCTCCTATTTGAGGTTCTGAGCAATGTCGGAGAGGGAGAAGGAATTAAACAAGATAGCTCAGTTATATTTGAATTACCTTAACGGACCACTAGGAAAAGGAGTAATGGCACATCTCCAAGAAGGAGAAAGTTTTACGATTCGAGCTCATGATGAGCTACTTAGAATATCAAAGTTACAAGGTAAAGCTACAGTGAGAATACTTCAAGAAAATCAATCTAGTACTAGTAGGTCGAAACAAAAAACATACTCGCAACAGAGCAATCAAAGCTAATATATTGGAATCTGGTAACCATAGATGTTAGGTTGTGACAAATATGGTCATAGAAATGGATGATGCTACAAGAGCACAAGTTACTGAAATGTTTGGAGCATTAGAAAATGATGTAACAATACATCTCTTCACTGCAGATCATGATTGTTTGTATTGCAATGATACAAGGGATATGGCTCAGATGATAGCAGATGTTTCAGATAAAGTGAAAGTAGAAGAGCACAAGGGGTCACTTACAAGTGGCATAGCCATAGAAATGGGAGTAGAGCATACTCCTGCTATGGTGTTACATGGAAAAGAGGCTTACAAAGTTAAATTCTATGGGATCCCCGCAGGCCACGAATTTTCAGCGCTCATTGGTGGAGTTGTTGACGTATCAGCTGGCATAGTTCCATTGCCTCCTGATATTATTGAGGATATCAAGTCAATTGACAAACCAATTCGTATTCGTGTTTTTGTTACTCCACAGTGTCCATATTGTCCAGGAATGACTCGATTAGCACATCAAGCCGCGATTATCAATCCGCTAATTACTTCTGAAATGTTTGAGGCACTTGAGTTCCAAGAAGAAGCTACGAAATTCGAAGTCTTTGGAGTACCCAAGACAATCTTCAATGATACTATTACTGTTGAAGGTCTCACACCTCCAGAGCTGTTCGTTGAGAAATTATTCGAAGCCACTGAATAATCGATAGCACAAGGATTTTGTATCACGATGGGTTTCCTATCTTATGGAAATCCACTCCTATGTTATAATGTTAAGACCCGCTGACAAGTATGGTGGGCCTGAAACTGAAAAAATAGTTTCTGAGCACTTCAATTATCTCAAGAGTTTACTTGAAGATGGAAAATTGACTATGGCCGGAAGATTTTCTGAAGTACTAATCGGACTTGTTATGATTGAAGCTGAATCACGTAATGAAGCTTTAGACATAATGAAGAATGATCCTGCAGTTATTGCAGGAGTTTTTCATGCTGAATTGTATCCATGGAGCATAGCTCTTCAATCTAAGTGAATTAGGATATTAGATCATTCTTCCTGCTGGCACGTGAACACAAATTCATTCTCATTAACATATTTGTAAGCTTGATAGGCAGCATGGACTCCTTCTGCAACACCCGTAATCGCTTGTTTAAATTCACTATCTACTACATCACCTGCTGCAAACATTCCTTCAACATTAGTTCTGCTAGAGCGATCTATCTTGATCTCACCCTTAGCATTCAATTCCACACCAAGTTTCTTTGCTAAATCAGAATATGGTATTCCACCAATAGCAACGAAGATTCCGTCAAGTTGAAGTGTATCAGAACCATTGTAGGGCCTGTCTAGCTTAATTCCAGTGACTTTGGTTTCGCCCAGAATCTCGGTTACATTGGTTTCAGTAATCACTACGATTTTCGGTTCGCGTTCAATTCTTCTTCCATTAATTGGTTCAGGTCGTAATTTATCACGTCTATAGATGATGTAGACCTTTGGACAAAATTTTGCAAGAAGCAATGCTTCCTTAGCGGCAGAATCACTACCACCTACTACTGCGACTACTTTGTTTTTGTACAATGGAGCATCACAAAGAGCACAGTAAGAAACCCCTTTATTTTTGAGTTCATCATGACCAGGAACTTCAAGTTCTCGTTCCTTCATTCCAGTTGCAATAAGAATTGATTTTGCTAGGATGGACTTGTTCTCAGTAACAACATAGAAGCAATTCTCCTTACATCTGAAAATATCTTTTACAGTTCCAGTTTCGATAAAGACTGTGTAATCAAGTGCATGTGCCTTCAAATGATTGGATAACTCTTGTCCTGTTAATTGAATGAATCCAGGATAATTAGCAACGTCATCAGTCAGTGTGATTGTCCCACCATCTACATCGCCAATTACTGCAACACTGAGGTCTAACCTCGCTGCATACATTGCAGCTCCATATCCTGTAACACCAGTACCAATTATGACCAAGTCGTACATTGCATCATACTCCTAATTTTCTCTTTATTCTTCTTTCAGCACGTTTATCGTAACCAATAAAGATCCCATCTTCAATGACTGTTGTTGGAACTGCAATTTGACCGCTCAATTCTTTCAGCTCAGCTGCAGTTTCAGGTGAGGTAAGGATACACTTCTCATCAAAATCAATACTATTCTCTTTCAAGAAAATCTTAAGGTTCTTTGAATGAGGACACTCTGGAGCTGTATAGATTGTTGCTTTTGGCATGGATGATTTTCTCCTTTTCACAGGTAAAGAGCTAGTTATTCATCCGCGTCTATCATTGATATACATTTTGAAGAGGCAGCCTGAACTTGATGATAATCCAACTACATTAGTGAAAAGTCTTAAGCAAATATTCAGAATGGTTTAATAACAAAAGGTGGAGAGAACCTAGTTTGAATAAGGAAGAGACTCTTGAATTTATAGACAAACAAATTGCTTTGGAATTAAAGATCATCGAGATCGTGAAGGAAAATGTAGCGCAACTTGACAATGCATTTGTCAAGGAATTTTTGATTGGTATCTCTACAGATTCTCAAAAGCATGCAGCTCTTCTCAAATCTCTGAAAAAGGCAGTCGAAGGACCAACACCCTTCATCAGTGAAAAAGAGAGGGACAAAATTGCGAAGGGTATAGTAGCTCACATAAAGATGGAAGAGCTAGCTGTAAAAACATATGCAGAGCTTGCAGCGAAAAGTGACAATGATCAGGTCAAAACTATTGCTATGATGATCCGTGAAGATGAGATACGGCATCATGCTCTACTCAAAGAACTACACAAGACTATAATCGAACCTGAAACCCTTACTGAAGACATGATTTGGGATGCTATGTGGAAAGACACTCCATGGCGTGGCAGTCCAGGTGGGTAACAACCATCGATTAGTAGGGTGAGCATTAAGCTTACCCATCTTCTTTTCTTTTTGAATCAAATTCATTCTTTCTTAGTTGAAGTATCGCTATTCCCGAATGCTTATGTTGAAAGAAAGATGTTGTGGAATATTGCTTGAAAGCGAGGTTCTGATATGACAGTAGAGGATGTTAAACGAACTGATTTGGGAAAGGCTTTGATGCTTGCGAACGAAGCCGTTGTGCGCGGTGCTTTAGAAGCTGATGTCAAGATTGTAGCCTTCTATCCCGGTTCACCCACTTCGGAAATATTGGATACTTTTAGCGAAGTTATGGATCACTTCGGAGATTACAAGATGCACATCTCGGCCAATGAGAAAGTTGCCTTGGAAACCGTAGCAGGTGCATCGTTGGCGGGGCAAAGATCCTTCACCTCGATGAAGAGTGTAGGGATGAACGTTGCTAGTGATTCAATGTATAGCATCGCGTACACTGGTTTGAATGCTGGTTGTGTCTGTCTCATTGCGGATGATCCTTACGCCCATTCTTCTCAGTCTGAACAAGATGGAAGATATTTTGGTGAAACCGCATATGTGCCGATGTTAGAACCTTCTACGGCGCAAGAAGCCC
>JAUWOU010000085.1 GCA_030612005.1 Candidatus Thorarchaeota archaeon
ACTTAGAACCTTCATCCTTGTTTCAATAGTTTCTTTCGTATCCAAAATCCCTTGCAGGTATTCAAGCACAGGAGCATCTTTCTTCATCAATAGCAATGTGTAGGCATATCTTACCTTGGAGTAGTTTACCTTTTCCTTATCGTACAAGTCCAACAAGAAATGATATGCGCTATCTGTTTTGATTTCTCCTAGACCCCACAACCATCGTCGGTCGAACTTCTTACTTAGTGCAGCTTTGAGCATCCCCTCAGCAACTATCTTCTCTTCAGCAGCTAGTCCTTCCATTGTTGATGGATCGATCATATGGAACAGATTATTACTAAGGTCATCCTTTCCGAAGAGATAGGCCTCGAATTTCAAAAATGCCTTTGAACTCTTTTGTTCGTCTGTCAGTTTGTTCCCCATTATCTTATAGGGATTTCAAACAAAAATGAATCTAGTTTAACTCTGATTCACACCTGAGTGCATTCTGATTCACAATGGTTTGTCAATTGTCAAACTTAGAACTCTAGATTAGGCCTACCTTCTCATTGAACTCAGCTATCAGAGTATCAATCTTCGGTGTCATCTGCTGGATGTTAGTCCAGTACCCTGGGTCATACCACTGAGCATTCAACTCATCAAGTTCCATGCCCTGTTGCTCTATCCATGTAAAATATTTCAAGTGGTGAATTCGCTTCTTATCGTAATGATTGAGTTCAATCATGGCATCAGTCTTCTGAGCCATCAAATGACCATGATAGTCCTTCACACTAGCCTTCACAGAGTATGCACCATCAGCAGCTTGAGCTTCACGCATGCGTGATTGATACATATCCATTGAATCTGTGAAGATTGTGAGGACAACATCATTCTTGGTGAGTTCATAGTATTTTGCGAACTTGATACTCATCAGTAGATTGGCAATACTTGAGATGCCCAATAGACCAAGCTGGGATACAGTTTCCTCAGGTGTACCAATGTCATTAGTGAGGTATTTGCGTCCCTCAGGTTCATTGAACAGGCGCATGAGATTCATTGAATCAGCATCATCAATTGCAATGATCATGTCTGTGTTACGGACGTTGTGGATCCACGGTACGTGTTTATCCCCAATACCTTCTATTCTGTGAGCTCCATAGCCATTCAACCAGAGTGTTGGGCATTGCACTGCTTCACCTGCAGCAATCTTTGAGGTAGGATAGGCTTGCTTCATGAAGTCGCCACATGCGATAGTCCCTGCAGACCCAGTTGTAAGGCAAACTCCACGATAGCTATCATTACCGAGCTCTTTGTCGAGTATCTCAGTCATAGCATTCCCAGTCACATCATAGTGAAATAGGTAATTTCCAAATTCTGCAAATTGATTGAAGACAAATACATTCTCTCTAGTTGCTTTCAGCCGTGCAACCTCATCATAGATCTCCTTTACATTGCTCTCAGAGCCAGGGGTCTTGATGATCTCACCGGCAACAGTCTGGAGCCAATCGAATCTCTCTTGGCTCATCTCCTCAGGAAGAATTGCAATACTTTCGCATCCAAGAATTGCTGCATCATAAGCTCCACCACGGCAGTAGTTCCCCGTGGATGGCCACACAGCCTTGTGAAATGTAGGATCGAATTGACCAGTTACTAATGGTGGAACTAAGCAACCAAAGGTTGCCCCAACCTTGTGAGCCCCGGTAGGAAACCATTTTCCAACTAGTGCGATAATCCTTGCTTCGACTCCTGTAAGTTCAGGAGGAATCTCCATATAGTTGGCGAGGGGTTTATAGAGACCACCTTTGTCTTGTGGTTCGTTTTTCCATGTAATTCTAAAAAGATTCTGAGGAACAACATCCCAGAGTTCAATATCACAAAGTTCATTCTTAATTTTATCAGGAACCTTACTTGGATCTTTCATCTGTTCGAAGGTCGGAATAACGATATTTCGTTCTCTGGCCCGTTCAACTGTTCTCTTAAGCTGGTCTTCGTTTTTTGTAAGGTCAATCATACTTTATTCCTCAAATGAATTAAATTTCCTTCAAGATTGTAAATCAAGTGCTATTCATTTTGGGAAAAAGGCTTTCGGATTGACCAATACAACGAACTGGTACGCACCTATAGACAGATTATTAATGAATCATCAAAAGAACATGAAACAATCGCAATTGCTATCTTCACTAGAAAATACAAATTGCGTACCATTCGAATAAACCGATCCGAATACCGGATTTCAACCTCAACTACTCCCAAGTACACGCAAAGGTGAGTTGACAGCAAAATGACAAAATTAGAAGGCAAACACGTTTTCAAATTCGGCGACGGACAAGCTGATGGAAACGATTCGATGAAGAATTTGCTTGGTGGAAAGGGTGCTTCACTTGCAGGAGCAACTCTCCTAGGAATGCCTGTACCACCAGGTTTCACTATTTCTACAGATGTCTGCAACAATTATCTTGCAACCGGAGATTTCAGCAAGGAAACAATGGAAGAATCAAAGGAAGCATTGGCATTCATTGAAAAAGTGATGAACAAGAAATTTGGAGACCTTAAGAATCCATTACTCGTTTCTACTCGTTCTGGTGCGCGTCAATCGATGCCAGGCATGATGGAGACCGTCTTAAACGTCGGTCTTACAACATCTACGATTCCTGGACTTATTGAGGTTAGTGAGAGTGAGCGATTCGTCTATGATTCCTACCGCCGACTAATCATGATGTACAGTGATGTTGTCATGGAGAAAGCCGCTGGTATTGAACCAGAAGAGGGACATGGAATTAGAGCTCAGATGGAGAGAATCCTTGAGAGAAAGAAGAAAGATGCAGGTTGCCTAACCGATACATGCCTCAACGTTGAACAGCTGAAAGAAATCTGTAATGAATACAAAGATGCAGTAAAGAAAACTCTTGGTAAGGAGTTCCCTGATGACCCATACGAACAACTTTGGGGCGCTGTAGGTGCAGTGTTCAAATCTTGGGGTGGTGCAAGAGCTGTTTCATATAGAAGGATCGAAAACATTCCGGACAAATGGGGAACTGCTTGTACTGTTCAAGCGATGGTATTCGGCAACCGGGGCGACGATTCAGCAACTGGAGTTGCGTTCTCACGAAATCCTGCAACTGGAGCGAACCAATTCTATGGAGAATTCCTGATTAATGCCCAAGGCGAAGACGTCGTAGCTGGAACTCGAACTCCAAACGCGATGAACGAGGCCAGTAAGAACGATCAAAGCAAGGACTTAGTTACTCTGGAAGAAGCTATGCCAGAGAATTACAAGGAACTTGTCGAAATCCGTGATATTCTTGAGAAAGACACCAAAGATATGATAGACCTTGAGTTCACAATTGAGGATAACAAGCTATTCTTGGTCCAACATCGTGTTGGTAAGAGAACTGCTACTGCAGCACTGAACATCGCAATGGATATGTTGGAGAATAAGGAGATTGATGAAGAAACTGCAATCCTACGGATGAACCCAGATCAACTTGGTCAGCTACTCTATCCAATTCTTGATTCTAAGGCAGAAGAAAAAGCAACCTCAATCGCGCGGGGTCTCCCTGCAGGTCCAGGAGGTGCTTTTGGTCAAATTGTCTTCACATCAGAAGCAGCTGTAGAATGGAAAAAGAATGGAAAGGACGTCATTCTAGTCCGTGAAGAAACCTCACCTGAAGATATTGAGGGTATGAGAGCTGCCATAGCCATATTGACTGCTCGCGGTGGAATGACGAGCCATGCTGCTCTTGTTACACGAGGATGGGGTAAGTGTTGCATTGTTGGTGCGACTGGACTTGATATTAACACCTTTGAGAAGCAGGTCACCATTGATGGTAAGGTCTACAAAGAAGGAGACATTCTAACACTTAACGGGACAGCGGGTTTAGTCTACGCAGGTGAACTTCCAATGATCGAGGCCACTGAGAATCCTCGACTCCAAGAATTCATGGGGCTCATTGATAAGTATCGTCGACTTGGTGTGAGAGCAAATGCGGATACACCCGAAGATGCCAAAATTGCATTAGACTTTGGAGCAGAAGGTATCGGTCTTTTCAGGACTGAACATATGTTCTATGGCTCAGGAAGCGATGAACCACTCTTCTTACTTCGTAAAATGATCATGAGCAATTCTCGTTCAGAGAGAATCAGAGCACTGCAGGAGTTAGAGCCCTTCGTAAAGAAGGATATCAAAGCAACAATGGAAGTGATGGATGGTTTACCATTCACTATCCGTTTGCTTGACCCACCACTTCATGAGTTCGTTCCTCAAAGCAAATTCGGTCAAGAAAAATTAGCTACAGCTCTAGGAATCGATCTTGAAGAGGTCAAGAAGCGTGGCGAGGCAATTAAGGAAAATAATCCCATGCTTGGTCATCGCGGTGTTCGTCTGGGTATAACATATCCGGAAATCTACGAGATGCAAGTTCGAGCTATCCTCGAAGCAGGTGGAGAACTTATCAAAGAAGGTAAGAAAGTCGATATTGAACTCATGATTCCGGTTACTGTTGGAGCGGCAGAGTTACGCACAATGGAACTCATTGTCACTGCGGTATATGAAGAAGTCAAAGAAAGATTTGGTTTCGATATTCCATACATGTACGGAACAATGATTGAGATTCCAAGGGCTTGCATGCGCGCAGGAGACATGGCAAAGAGTGCAGAATTCTTCTCCTTTGGAACCAACGACCTAACTCAGATGGGATTTGGTTTTTCAAGGGATGACATAGATTCATTCTTGCCCGAGTATCTTGACAGACATATCTTACGAAACGATCCTTTCGCTAGCATCGACATGCGAGGGGTTGGTCAACTCATTGAGATTGCTATTGAGAGGGGTCGAAAAACCCGACCCGATATCAAGCTCGGTGTTTGCGGAGAACACGGTGGAGACCCACGCTCTGTTGGATACTTCCACAAAATAGGTCTCGATTACGTTTCATGCTCTCCCTATAGGTTGCCAATCGCCCGATTAGCTGCAGCTCAAGCAGGTATTCGTGAAAAACAATCTAAATGAATTAGAAAGGTGCTTCGGAAATCCGGAGCACCAATCCTCTTTCTTAACCAGAGAAGCATCACTAGATAGGGTTCAAATTTCGATAGTTACACGTACGCGACAACTTGTTTGCGTCTTAATCGGTTTGATAGTATTATTAAAGCAGCAATGACGCCTATAGAACCAATCGAAACTCCAACTACAAGTGCTTGGATTAATAGTTGATTCCAATCTTGTGGAGTTTCAGTAGTAGTCGTATTTGATGAAGTGGGTGTGGTTACAATAACTGTAAGATATTCACGGTCATATGGCCCAAAGAAATCTATAGCAATAGAGAGGTCATGAGTGCCAATCGAGAAACCATCGATATTGATTGTGAAGGACTCCTCGCTTGATTCAAGGACATACTCTTCTTGGATCCATAGAGTTCCATTATCAGTTACAGAATACACGATGCTTAATGGTTGCGGACGATTATAGTATGATAGATGCACTGAAATCATATTGCCAGTTGAACCTAATTCATAGGATAACGAATTTGTATTAATGCTAAAATGAGGTATTGGTCCTCCAAAACTAACACCCCCTCCAAGAAAAGGAAAAGATATAGCATCACTATAATCTCCAGGCCAATAGCTCGATGGAGGATTATCCAGTTTGCATTCACCTGAAGAATAATCCACACTATACGCTCGAGTCCTGGCAGTGTAATCAGCTTCCAACCATGCACTTGAATTCCATTCAAACCATGTTTGAGTCATATTTTGCGCAAGAAGCACGAATGTTGTACCATGGTCGCGACTCAACCATAACGAGTAATAATTTACATCATCTTGGTTTTGATCTTCACAATTCCATGTAATATTGAAAACAATGTCATCGGATGTATATATGCTGATAACCGCGGGTAATGCAGGTTCGAAGAAATTGCAAATTTCCACATTCCCCCAATAGGTTTCAAATGACTCATTCAAATCGGTGTACCCAGTAACCTTGATGGAGAATGTTTGGTTCACATTAATGAAATAATATGTGTCAACCTCAATACTAGATCCTTCTTCAATTACAGTTAGATGATTTCCAACTTCAATATACACACTCCAATTACCAAAAGAGGTATTATCAAAATTGTAACAGGCTAGTTTCATAGTATCATTTTCTGAACTCCAAATGAAGGAGTCATGCTCAGGTTTGTCGTAACTTTCCATATTCAGAAGATTGTTCGAACGTGTATATTCCAAAGGATTCACAGATGCATCCCAAGCATAGAAATCGCAATTTGAGTTTGTGAAGTTACCCGTAACATTCACTAGATCCCCAATCTCGAAACCTTGTAAAGTAACCCAATCACATTGAACAGGATCGATAAACATCTCGAAACTACCGTTAAGACTAGTGGGAACAAGAGGTCTAGTGGTTGCAAAAAAGAACCTGTCCCAAATATGCATCTTGCATTGCGTAATATTTTCATTACTAGGAAATGTTGCATTCAATACAACATGATCCCCAACGGCTTTACTATCGTTTTCAAGCAGCTGGGGAATCTGCTGCGTTCTTGAGGTCCAAGTAAGATTTACTCCACGACTATCATCAGATACGAAATTGAGAGGTACGGGCTCTAACTCAGTCTGTGCATCACTATTGTCGAAAGAAAAATATATAGAAGAAATTATGGGAAATAGAGAAACAAGTAGAATTACAAATATTCCAAAGTATGAAGAACTTTTTCTCATTCTTACTTAACCCTCTAGAACCACCAAGAATGAATATGTCGAATTATGATATCAATCTAATTTTAGAACAGCAGTATACAAAAAAAGAGGGAAGATTGGAGCAGCGCTCTCACAGAGCTGTATGATTCTTGCTGTGTCTGACTTCTACACAGGAATTGGAATTGCAAGCAAAGTATTGCAGAGGTCAAGACTTTTAACAAGGCAATCTCGGCGATTCCTAAATCAATCATGTGACTTGGGCTGAGGAAATATGACACGCTTCTTAGTAACTGGATCTTATGGTCAGATTGGCACAGAGCTTGTAGGAGCTCTAAGGAAGAAATATGGTGGGAAAAACGTTATCGCAACTGGGAGAAAGAAACCCCCGGAAATCCTAACAAAAGATGGTCCATACCTCCATCTAGACATTCTCGACCCCAATCAGATTCATTCCATGTTGGTGAACAATGATATCGATATTATCATTCACAATGCCTCAGTACTCTCAGGAGTTGGTGAGAAGAATCCTCAACTTGCATACAGAACAAACGTTGAGGGAGGATACAATATTCTTGAAGCTGCTAGAGTACTCAAGCTTGATCAGGTAATGATTCCTAGCTCCATTGCAGCCTTTGGTCCCAGTACTCCTAGAGAGAATACACCCAACGATGTTATTATGAGACCAACTAGTGCATATGGAGTAACAAAAGTTTTCATAGAATTATGGGGTGAGTACTACACAAAGAGGTTCGGTGTAGATTTCCGTTCACTAAGATATCCAGGAATCATTAGTTCTGAAGCGTTACCTGGTGGTGGAACTACAGACTATGCAGTAGAAATTTTCTATGAAGCTCTCAAGAACAAGAAGTACACATCATTTCTCGACAAGGGAACTTATCTTCCGATGATGTACATGCCAGACTGTATCAAATGCACAATAGACTTGATTGAAGCAGATGAAAGTAAGTTGAAGCACAGAAGTTTCAACATCACTGCGATGAGTTTTGCTCCTGAAGAAATCGCAGCAGAAATCAAAAAGCACATCCCTGAGTTTGAAATGTCATATGAACCAGACTTCAGACAAGCGATTGCAGAAACATGGCCAGCATCTCTTGATGACAGTGTCGCCACAGAAGAGTGGGGTTGGACTCCCGACTATGATCTTGCAGCGATGACCAAGGATATGCTGGAAAAGCTATCCAAGAAGCTTGGCATCAAATATTAAATCGTGTTGAGGTTCCGATTTCAGCACCTCAATCCTCATAGATTGAGAAACTAAGTCCTTCCTTCTCGAGGAGCTTCAACATCTTTGTTACAGCCTTCTCATCAGGGACTTCAAGAATCATCTCTAGTTCAGCTCTATTTGGTGGCAAATCGGGGTCAGAACGATCTTGATTGATTTCTATAATACTAACACCAGATTCTGCAACGATTCCGAGAACCTTGTTCATACTTCCAATACGATCAAGAATGGAACCACGGACTCGAACAGATCGACCAAGTCTGAAAAGTTCTTTCTCAACCACTCTTGACATAAATGACATATCGATGTTTCCACCAGAAAGAATTGCTACTGCATTCTTACCCTTGATGTCAATCTTACCATATTGGTAAGCAGATAGAGCAACACACCCTGCAGGTTCAACAACAATCTTGGCTCGTTCAAGGAGCAAGAAGAGCGTTCTAGTGACCTCAAGTTCCTCAACAGTCACTACACCATTCAGCAAGTCTTTTGCAATGCGATATGTAATCTTCCCAGGTCTCTTCACAGCAATCCCGTCACACGCAGTGGACATTCCCTCTATGTTGACGATTTTCCCAGCTTCAAAGGAAGCTTGCATCGATGCTGCAGATTCAGCTTCTACTCCATAGATTTCCACCTCTGGTCGTTGTTCCTTCACTGCTATAGAGATTCCAGAAATCAAACCGCCGCCGCCTACGGGCACAGCAATCACATCCACTTCTGGACATTCATCAAGTATTTCTAATCCGATTGTTCCTTGTCCGGCGATAACATCTTCGTCATTGAATGGATGAAGGAATGTTGCTCCAGTTTTTTCAGCGGTCTCTCGAGCGTGAGCAAGTGCATCATCGAACACGTTTCCATGTAGAACCACATTTGCACCATAACCCTGAGTTGCCTGTATCTTTGCTACAGGTGAAAAGACCGGCATCACAATTGTCGATTTGATACCAAGTCGAGTTGCTGCATAAGCGACACCCTGGGCATGATTTCCTGCACTTGCTGCAATCACTCCTGCCTTCTTCTCTTTGTCAGTAAGTTGTGACATAGCATACGCGGCACCCCTCACTTTGAAAGATCCTGTTTTCTGCAGATTCTCAAGCTTGAGGTAGACATTACCACCAGAGATTCTACTGAATGTCGAGGACTTGTCAAGTCGAGTCACATGCTTGACCTCACGAAGCACTTCTCGCGCATCAAGAATTTTCGAATAGATGTCACTATACTTGCTCATGGCTAACCACGAGATTTCGAAAAGCTAACAACTAGATTAATCATTCCCCTTCATTCACCCAGTTGTACATGGAGTACTCTCTAACATTCTTGAAACCAACTGATTTGTATAGGAACTTGGCATCATTTTCTAGTGTCACATCCAAATCCACCTTGACAATATCAGGTTCACCATCAATGATTTTCTTCATGGAATGGATAAGTAGCGATCTTCCAAGTCCTTTACCTTGATAATCTGGGTCTATTACTATATACGGAATATATCCGGTATCTCCATTATTTCGAATGGACATCAAACATATACCAATGATTTGACCATTATTTCGTAGTATCCAAGAGAACGGTTCTTTATACTCTCCATAGACACTATTTTCAATGTCTGAAACAACTTTGTTGCAGGTTTCAAGTGTACTGAAGAAGTGGGGAAATACGATTTGATCTACAAATCCATCATTTGCCTTGAAGAGTATCTTAGAAACTTCATCTCTTTGAGATTCATTATACATTTCAAATTTCATATCTTCAAATAGTTCAGGCTGTCTGGCAGATTCAATATCAGCCCGCTCTAATGATAAGTATGCACGGTTAAATTTTCTGAAACCAATCTTGGTCAAATGGTTAGAAATTACTTCTGTAATCCAGGGTCCAGCCGCAGCAACTGAAGAACAATCCTTTGAATGGTTATCAAATATTTCATCAACTAATTTAATTTCTAGATCTTGGTCACCGTCCGCAAAAACAAATGAGATTCGCTTCGAAACATCGCCAAACATCCCTATACCGAGTAATTGGTCATCGTCTGAGTATGCACTATAGAGAAAGGTTTTCCCTTCTGAAACTGATTTCTTAATTAGCTCTGTAAAATTAGGGGGAGGAGCTTGTCCCTCAGCTGATTTCTCACGGAGACGGTCTACAAAAGGACCAATTGTATCCAGAGTATCTCCGGAAATTATTCTTATCATGGTAATAACGAGAACGGATTATAGAATAGTGCTTCCCGTCTACGCAATGGCTACTTACTCTTGAAGGCACTCTGCATTATTTCAACAGCAACATCACGGGGCATGTACTCTCGTGCAATTAATTCCAGTGTTTCTTTATTCATCGATCCATTTGAAATCAATTCTCGACCAGCTTGAGTTACAGCTTCGTAAATGTCATCAAGCTGAACACCTTGCTCTTTTGCTCCTTGCATAGCCCAAGCTATAGGGCGAAGAACTGCCCCTGCATATTCTCGGCTCATATTTTTACATAAAGCTTTGACATGAGTTACAAGTGAATCAAAATTATCAATCTCGGTGAAACCCGATACAGAAATCAATACGAGTTTTCCCTTCCTAACATGCAAACGAAGTGGGTGACGACAATGGTCATCACGAATTTCAAATTCGCCGTGTAGAAGAGGTATACAGCGATCCAAGAGAGTTTTCAATGAGCCGGTCATACCATCTACATAGACTGGCGTAGCCAGAACGACGATATCTGAAGAGGCAAATTTTTCCAAGACCTCGGTCATGTCATCATCTTGAATGCACTTTCCAGGAGTTACTCCCCAGCAATTGTAGCATCCTCTGCAATCGCCAATCTCCAGGGCGCGACTATAGATGATTTCAACTTCAGCTCCTGCTTCTTTCATACCATCGACGAATAAAGAAATAACACCATGAGTGGCGCCTCGCTGTTTTCTTGGACTTCCATTGATTACTAATACTTCCATATGGAGCAACCTCTATTCTATTGGAGAATCTAATCTAGATAAGTTTTGCAGAAAGCTCTTCGACCCTCAATGCACTAGACTATTTTCTGCTTAATGTCTATACCTCGACTTCGTAATTCCTCAATGAAAAGTTCTGGAGGGATGCATCGTTCAGGAGTGAGAACACCTCTTTCAGTGATACGACCATCGGCCATCATCATTGCGGTTACTGCTGCAGGGAAGGATGTTGTGCGCATCATTGAAGTAAGACCAGTTGTATCATCATACAGATCAACTACTTCGTACTCAATCTTACGAGATTCAGTACCTTTCCATCCTTCAACCATAACTCGAATGAGTGTAGCGTCTTTTCCGGAGGGAGGTAGATTATTTTCTAGCAGTTTTTCGAGAACGCGCCGAGGAGACACTTTCTTCCCATCAATATCAATCTCATTTGAATTCATGAAACCTAGTTTGAGTAAACACCACATCTTGTGCCCGTGACCAGGATACCGGATTGTCTTATAGTCTAATTCATTGACTTTGCCAAGATATGTCTGTGGCAAAGTTGAGGTTCCACCACTCGTGTTGAATGCCTCAAGTTTTCCAAATGGCTCAGGGAAGGTTAATTCCTCAAAACCGATGAGCGGATCTTCATTCACAATCTCACCATTACGGATTGCAACACAGGGTTCAACATATTCATTGATGAGTCCTTCTACAGCAAATATGAGTGAATAATTTAGAGGTGGTCTGGGGTCCTGTTGGAGACCTCCTACTCTAATCTTCACACTATCGATTCTGTCAAGATATTCAATACCGTGACGAGCCAATACACTGACCATTCCTGGTGCGACACCACAATCCGGGACAACTGTGATTCCTGCATCTTTTGCTTGATCACTCATCCCGAGCTGTTCCTCGACAACGAACATGTTACCTCCAAGATCGCACATGTGTGTCCCAGTTTCAATAGCAACTTCAGTGTGAAGTTTATTCACAGTGTAACTAACTGCGCTGACAACTGAATCGACTTTTGAAAAGACTTTCACCAATTCTGCTCGTTTCTTTGCATCCACTCTCTCTGCGATAGCTTTAGGTCCGACTTCTTTAGCCAATGCTTCTGCACACTTCAGATCGATATCTGCAAGAATGATTTGCTCAACGCTTTCTTGCTTTGCTAAATCATAAGCGGCACCTTTGCCCATTTGGCCAGATCCCATAACCAGTACTTTCATATCATACTCTCCTCAAAGTGATGACAACTTCGACTTATCGCACGGCAGGTTAAAGCAGTATCGAATTGAGCGCTATTGTGTTAAAATTAGGGGAATTCCTCTAATTGCCGCTGAATTTCTGCTTGGAAAAAGTGAGCGGCAATCAGATTATCAGAGGTTATACTTCTCGTGAGAAGATTGGCTGCTGTGATACTAAATGAGGAAGCAACAACCGCTGCTTTGGAGCGAAAGCAGTCTTCTCTGAAATCTCCGTGGTTAGACTATCAATCGTCATTTTCACTTGGTCCTTTAGTTCACGTCTGCGAATTGAGAGTTCACCGCTATCTTTCTCCTTATCACCAACTACCAGTATGTAAGGTACCCAGAGTTTTTCAGCGGAACGTATTCTCTTTCCCAATGTCTGTTGTCTATCATCTATCTCATATCGAATCCCAGTTGCTTCCAACGACTTTCCTAACTCCATACAATAATCCACAAAAGTTTCGCTAACTGGAACTATCCTTACTTGAACAGGAGTCATCCATAATGGAAGATGTGGAACTTTACCAACCTTCATGTCCTTACTTGCCTGCTCAAGAACACCATAGAGAATGCGTTCAATTGATCCTGACGGAGAAGTATGCAAAATCAATGGATACTGTTCCTTTCCTTCATCATCTATGTATTTGATGTTGAAGCGCTCAGCGTTCTCCACGTCGATTTGTATGGTCGCCAAGCAAGCTGATTTCTGTTGTAGGTCTACAACGTTCCATTCTCCCTTGAAGACGAAGTAAGCATATCGTTCTTCAAATATCTCAATCATTACTGGTTTACCAATCTTTGAAACGACACTCATGACAAACTCCTTGTTCTCCTCAAAGAATGAACGAAGAAGACGGAATGATACTTCATAGGTTAGCTCTAGCTCATCCATCAACTTCTGGACAAACACAAGCTGATTGTTGACGGCATCTTTTGCCATCTTAGTATCAGATACAATCTCATGAATGTCTGGCATTGTAAATGCACGAGGACGCCGCATACCAGCAAGCTCGCCGCTCTGTTCACGTCTATAAGATGGTGCAATCTCGAATAATTTCAAGGGTAATTGTTTGTGTGAAACCACTGCCTGGGATATGAGTAGGAATTGGCCAAAGCAGGCAGAGAACCGTGCGAAGTAGTCACGATCTCCACTTCTAACCACATATTGGCGCGAGGGGAATCTCTGCAGATATGATTTCAATGAGGGATGCTGATAATCGTAGATTAGTGGAGTTTGGACTACATGTGCACCATAGTCTATCATCTCTGCAGTGACTCGCTCCTCAATCGCTTTCTTTAGAGTGAATCCCCTAGGAGGCCATCTGAAATTTCCGGCGTCAGACCCCGATTCATAATCTACTAGCTCAAGTTTTTTCATTAATTCAATATGTGCAGGAGGGTCATGTACAGTACGGTCTTTCGCGGTTTCATAGTTCACATAGAGCTGTAGTTCTTTGTATTTCTTGTAGTTGAATTCCTTGATATCGATCATTGTGCCGCCAGGTTCGACTATATAGAATTCAGAGGTTGCTTTCTCTTCAGCCTGGAGAGCGGTGAGATCTTCTCCTTCAGTAACATCTACGTCAGCAGCCTTTGCGATCTCCTTTGAGATATCTAGTACTTTCGAACGCTCCGCTAATGGATGACCCTTACAATGAATTGCAAAAGCCTTGTACCAGCCGAATGG
>JAUWOU010000255.1 GCA_030612005.1 Candidatus Thorarchaeota archaeon
ATTTGGATATATTTTACACTGAAAAATTTGAAAAAGGTGGAAATACTGGCTTGAAAATCGAGGTTCCTGGAGTGATGGTTATTGAAGCTGTCATGAAAGGCAATCAGCTAAGTATATCCCCCAGTGACTTTGGTGGATCACACGATGCTCTCAAAATCAAAGCTGACTTTACAGCTATGGTAAAGAAGATTTGATATCAATAATTGCTATAGTCGTGCTGCAGGTAGCCAATTAGTGCTCCTGTGGCAATTCTCTCTTTTTCGGTATGAATTTAACGAACGTAATAGGAACATAGCGTGATATGAATTACATCGATTTGGTCAAGGCATATGCACCAATTCTTCACTTCCATCCGGATGAAAGTGCACACTGTTGTTTTCCATCAGATGCAGAGAAAATATTCCAGATGTACCAAGAGGACTGGAGTAATTTCCAAGTAACAAAGGCACCCAAGAAACTTGACGGGTCAATACCATGCTATTATGAGATATGGACTAGCAAACCCATGACCCAGATTCGTTACTGGTTCTGGTATAATTACAACGATTTCCCAGGAACCCATTTTGGATTGGGGGACCATCTTGGTGATTGGGAACATGTTGAAGTTAGATTATACAATGGTACCCAAGTCCAAGATGCAATCTGGTTAGTGTCGAACCATTCCAGTGCGAGGGTTGCATCAGTAACAAAAACAATAACTGGATTTGATGTTGAAGTTCCAATTCTTGGAGGTACTCATCTCCATGTTTGGGTTGCACTCGGGTCTCATGCAAATTATCCATCTCCTCAAAGTACTCCACGATGCTATGCTAAAATTTTCTGCGACAAGATTCGAGATGGAGGAGCAATCTGGCATACTGAGAATATATTGAAACCAATTGATGAAACGAATTTTCGGGACTTCGCTGGTCGATGGGGTGATGAAAAAGCTCCAAGGAGTCCAAGAAACAGGTACAACAATAGATGGCGCAATGCACCAGATGCAGAACCAATTCAGGTTTCTTCGGATTCATGACAACGGTCCAATATCTGTATGCATTAGATGGCTAGGTCATCATGTTCGTATTCAATAGGTGCATCAAACCGGGGAGGGTCAAATCGAATCTTAACTTTCCCGTCTTTAGTTAGTTCTTCAACTCGGCGACCCTTTGTTATGTTATTGTGTGACGTCCATACTGTCTTTATGAGTGCCCACTCATCAAGTTCTTCTGGACACGAAACCTTCTCTGATACCGATTCAACAAGACCAATCCAATTACGAAGTATTTGATCTGCAAATGGATCACCAGTAGAACGATCTGTTGTAAAATCCCATTTGGTTCCCCTATATGTGACGTCGGATTTTATCCAAACCCACACTCCAATAATTTCAGTTGTAATCCTGCCCCATGGATGAGAACCAAACTTTGCATGTGCAGTCGGGTCGTCTTCATAACTTTTTTCTATTCTATCTTTGAGTTGCTTGATCAGGAACTCATTGAGTTCAGTTGTGTCGATTGTTTTTTTCTGCAAGTACTTTTCACAATTTTGATATATTTCTGAACTCAAGAAGCGCCACAGACCCCAGAGTCATCCAATAGCGCTATACCCTTTACGCAAGATTGTATCAACAAGCTCTTCAGATTCATTTGGAAAATCCTTGTTATAATGTGCACCACGACTTTCCGTTCTCATCCTTGCCATCTTGATTATCAACTCTGCAACAAGTGCAATATTACGTAGTTCAACTAAATCTGGAGTGAGGTGGAACCCCCAGTAAAATTGATTGATTTCACGCATAAGGAAACTAATTCGATTTCTTGCTCGGATTAGCCTCTTATTTGAACGGACTATTCCCACATAGTTGATCATGATTCTACGAATTTCCTCCCAGATATGAGAGATCACAACTAGTTCATCGGGGTCAGTTGCATCACCGGTATCCCATGGAGGGATGACTACAGCTGAAACTTCCTCTTTGATATCCTCAATGGCAGAAATAGAAGCATTATGGGCTGTAACTGTTGCTTCAAGTAATGAGTTGGAAGCAAGTCTGTTCGCACCATGGAAGCCAGTACAAGCAGTTTCACCAATTGCAAATAGACCATCAACATCAGTTCTTCCATTGATGTCAACTTTGACTCCACCCATCATGTAATGAGCTGCTGGGACAACAGGGATTGGTTCTTTCGTAATATCGATTCCAGCTTCAAGACAACCTTCGTAAATCTGTGGGAATCGCTCTTTGATATACTCAGAGTCTTTGAAGGAGATATCAAGCCACATGTGGTCAGCACCAGTTTTCTTGAGTTCGTTGTCAATAGCTCTAGCAACCACATCACGAGGTGCTAGCTCTGCATCTTTGTGGTAGTCAGGCATAAACCGAACACCATCAGGACCTAGGAGCAGTGCACCCTCTCCCCGGAGCGCTTCAGAAATCAGCAAGGATCTCTGTTTGTGATGATACAACAGAGTTGGATGGAACTGAACCAGTTCTAAATTCATTACGCTAGCACCAGCACGAAAAGCCATTGCAATTCCATCACCAGTTGCTACATCGGGATTGCTTGTATAGAGAAAGACTCTTCCAGCACCACCAGTGGCAAGTACAGTAACTTTGGAAGTGAAATGCTCAATCTCATTTGTATTGCCATCAAGAACGTATGCACCGTACACTCTGTTATTTCTCACATAGAGATTAACAGCTAGATGGTTCTCATATACTGTAATGTTGTCAGCACATTCAATTCGCTTCACAAGTGCAAGTTCAATGTCCTCACCAGTGTGGTCCTTCACATGAAGCACTCTTCTTTTACTATGTCCGCCTTCAAGACCCAGCTCGTAACCAGTTTCTTCCTCACCACAAAAGTCAACACCCAAGTCCACAAGTTCACGAATTCGCTCGGGGCCATCTCTAACTATACTTTCAACCACATCAGGATGACATAGATTATCACCTACACGAATTGTATCTTGAATGTGTAGTTCTATTGAGTCATCGGGAGATACAACTGCAGCAATTCCACCTTGAGCTCTGACAGTTGAAGACTCTGTCATGCGCCCCTTGGTGATTATATGTACAGAACCATGTTTAGCAGCCTTCAATGCGAATAACAGACCTGAAAGACCGCTGCCAATCACAAGGAAATCCGATGTATACACATTGTTTGCCATGTTGAAAGTCCTCGTAATCACTTCAGGGTCTTGTCTTCATAAGGCTTCTTGAAATATGTAGAAAGATATTAACAGCGGTGCGTAGAGCTAGTTTCAAGGTTGAATCGGAGGATTTCTTGTGACAACATGTGAGGAGTGCAAACGATTCGGTTATACCCGGACAAATCAAGAATCAAATCATTGTGCGCTATGTGGCGAGTTACGATGCGAAGACCATATGATCTGGGTTCCAGCTCATGAGTTAGAGAAACCATTTGATGAGGCAGAAGCAATAA
>JAUWOU010000144.1 GCA_030612005.1 Candidatus Thorarchaeota archaeon
GTCACATCTGCCACTTCTCCCACCACAAACCAAGACGTTGTGGCGGCAATGTGTGGTATGATTGCAGAAGTTGCAGAGAGGGTACGTAAAGAGCTAGCCCTCGGAGAGATTCGTGATATCAGCCTACGATGTGCCGAAGGAAAAGCTGTGTTCAAGAGAGTTGGAGCTCGAGGAGATGACGTTCTCATAATTGGAGCGATAATGAATAAGAATGTTAGATATCATTCCCGAGCAATTGGGAAAGCAACTACACAAATTCGTAAACTAATGGGATACAAATAATCGTCTGACACATCCTCAAAACATTCAAGTGACTACTTTTACATCCGACATTGCCGTTACTCAAACCTAGGAGAGCGTAACTTGAATACGGAGCAGGATGTAACATCAACAGAGGATACGGATGACAGGATTGAAGTTGTCCTCTTCAAGTCTGATACATGCGCTTTTTGTCCAAGGGCTGAGGAAGTGGTACGAGAAACAATTAATGAATTTGGTACTGACATCTTCAAACTGAACATCATTAATGTGAGTGAGAATCCAGAGGCTGCAGAGGAGTATGGTATCTTTGCCTTACCCACTGTGATGATATCTGGACAATCAATCACCGGAATCCCTGAACCGGAGATGTTGATGAAGATGATATTGGGTGCCAAAGTATGTCAAAAAAAGAAGAGTGAGTCCAAATGAGTGACTATGAAATTGACCGAGTAAAGACAGGTATCCCTGGTCTTGACGAGCTGATTGAGGGAGGTTTCCCAAGGGGCGATACCATTCTCATTGCTGGCAAGGCGGGAACTGGCAAGAGTATTCTTGCGACACAGTTCATCTACAAGGGCGCCACGGAATACGATGAACCTGGTGTGTTTGTTACACTGGAAGAGCCACCTCACCTAATCAAGAGGAATATGCTTCAGTTTGGAATGGATATAGATGCTGTCATCAAAGAAGGTAAGATGTCCCTTGTTGACCTCTCTCCTTCGAAGGAGGTAACACCGGTCACGATTGGGGAGTATCCGAGTTTTGATCTCTCAGGCTTGCAGGCAATCATTCTGAACCACATCAAGAAAGTGAATGCTAAACGGGTTGTTATAGATACTATTTCTATCATGGCATACAAATTCAGAAGTCGTGATATCCTGCGAGAGGAGTTCTTCAAGCTTGCTGCTGCGATAACAAGGACTGGATGCACACTCATACTCACCAGTGAGATTCCCACACAAGGTCAGAGTTTGGGTGTATTTGATATCGAAGCTTTCTTAGCGTCAGGTGTTATTGTACTCTATAACGAGAAGATCAGTGATACCTCACGATCACGCTCGATTGAAGTCCTCAAATTGAGAGGCTCAAAACACAGCTCAAGAATTCATTCCATGAGGATTACAGACGAAGGTATAAGAGTGTGGCCTGGAGAAATAAGTCCAGGACATTGAATACTAATACTGCGATTACTAGGATGTGAAGATAACGGACAGTTCAGATGGAGCGGCCCCAAATCCTGCAAGGGCACGCCCAATGATTAGTGACCTAGTCAAATTTGGTCAGTTGACACAAGTATCTTACATGTTAGTAGGTCCTCTTGGTTCTGGTAAGACCACTTATGCTGAGGCCTTCCTTGCTGAAGGTATAGCCCAGGGTTTTCCAGCTGTTTTTGTGACAACGGATGTATCCCCAAGAGTAATCCGTAATGATATGAGCCGACATGGATGGTCAACTGAAATTCAAGAAGCCTCAAGTCAGTTTGTCTTTATTGATGGGTATTCTGAAAGAATGGGTGCACCAAAATCTGGTTCTGCGCGATCGTTAGCCAAAGTTGATGACATTAGTGAATTGGGTATTGTCCTATCAGAAGTTTTGGAAAATCTTGTCGTCGCACGAGTTGTTATTGATAGTCTCTCAACATTGATTCTTCATGGGAATGAAGTAACCATGCCTAGAGCAGTACAACGTCTTAGCGGAAGAGTAACGCAGAGCTCACACAGTATCATGTATGTTCTTGAGGATGGAGTTCACGACGAGAAGACATATGCGACATTCTCATATCTGGCTGATGCTGTCTTACGCTTTCGTATCAGTGACACTGGAAACGTTCCTAAACACGAGGTCCGAATGGAACGAATGCGTGGAACTGAAACCTCTCGAGAATGGCATGATTTTATTATTGAGCGATAGTTTTCTGTGAAAGCTTTAAAGCAGTTCACATAGCTTTTTCATTAGTACGGAGTTAGTGTTAGTGGAATCCATCCTTCAAACAACATTGAGAGACATCCTGATTGCAAGTCTCTCTCTTGATGATGGATTATCCAAAATTCAAGGGATTACTTCAAGAACTCCCGATGATTCTGATATACTATTTGATGTCGCTCGGGCAATAGAGGAGATAATTCTCCGACGTCCTGGACTTGCAAATTCAAAATTAACAGAATTAGCTGTCCGATTGTCATTCAATGAAAATAGAGTACTACCTGAGATGTTAATCCTACTTGATACTCGATATACAAATAGTCACAGAAGGTCTGAATGTGAACTTCTTCCTGATATGGAAGCACTTCCACGTTTGATTGATATTCTTGGAGAGTTGTGTCAAGCAATTACCTCAACGATTCGTATGAATCTTCGTCCAGTTCTACCATTCCTAAGTGATGAGGTTTTAATGACCCTTAATGCAATCTATGATCGCGGACATGATGGAACCATCTCATTATCACTTCATGAGGTTCATTATCTTGCTTGGATTTTAGTCGAGGCTGGATTCTTTGAGGGTGCTGAGTTACTTCTGAATCGTTTGATAGAGATATCAACTGAGATTGGGAATGACGAGTTCACATTTGAGGTCACATTTGATTATGCTTGTGTTCTAACAGAACTAAAGATGTTTGATGAGTCTAGAAATATTCTCAATAATCTCGAGAAGGATGCAAGAAAAAGCAAAGATTCGCTCAAGCTTGCAGAAGTAACACTTCAGTTAGGTGTAAACGAAACACGTGACGATTCAGTTTCTTACAAAGTTGCTAGGGAGCTCGGAGATAAAGCTGCAGAATTCTACGATATCGCTCTAAAAGCTGGCTTGGTTGGTCGAGAAGAAGTTGGCTTAGCCCACCTAATCATAGGTTCAAGCATTCTGGCAAATGGCTGGAGAGAGGGTGTGTCTGAGGCTGTTGAACGACTAGAACTTGGTCTAAAAATCTATGACAGTATTGAGAATAAGACCCCTGAACAAATGCATCATGTCTTTCGTACATTATCTGGGCTCGGATTTGCTCATGGTCTTATGGGAGATCATGAAAATATGAGTAAAGGTATTGAGTATCTTACTAATGCTCGAGAAATCATTGAACAACTTGGAGACGCCTCTTCAAAATACGATATCGAGTTATCTAGAGTTGAGAATGCTATTGGTTGGCTGTGTCTCACAACAGATTCTGATGAATTCTGGGATTTGGGTATTCAATCATTCAGACGTGCTGAAGAAATTAAAGAAAACTTATGGAATACAGGTCAAATTCCAGATATAGAGCTACTTGGAACCCGAATGGGACTTGCACTCTCTACTATGCGTGCAGCAGAAAGAACTGACACTGATGATCCTCAGAAACCTATCAGAGATATCATTGTCCAGTATGTTCCTCTGTTTCCAATTGACTCACGAGCCTACGAAGAAATTGCAATTGCAACATTTGATCTTGTTTGGCTTATCACACGTCATGGTGGAAATTTGCCACCTAGACTACGACGCTTGTTAGATGATGTTGACCGAATGTTGGCTGATGAAGGCGAAGATGAGGGATCGATATTCATTCAAGGTGTGTCTCTAATCTTTCCATACTTGGAAAGCTCATGGAATACGCTTCTTGAACGCTCAAAACGAATGAGTAGTAGCTCAAGTGATCTTGCAGATGTTGCTAAAATTGTGGCCGCACTAGCTATTTCAAAAATCAATCTTGATGCCTTGAATATTGAACTTGGTGCCAGAGTAAGACCTGCAGTTGATGATGAGGTTCTACGTATAGATGCCCTTCTTGCACAATACTGGTTAGGTCAAACTTACCTTGTTCAGACTATTCGAGCATTTTATGACAACAAGGACTATTCTGAATTAGCAACTGGATTATATGGGGCTGCCTTGGCATTCAATGATGTACTAGAAGTTGAATCTGATTTTGGGGAGTCTGTTGAATTCATAAAAGCTACATC
This sequence comes from Candidatus Thorarchaeota archaeon, assembly GCA_030612005.1. Lineage (GTDB taxonomy): Archaea > Asgardarchaeota > Thorarchaeia > Thorarchaeales > Thorarchaeaceae > SMTZ1-45. Next base: position 4,195 of record JAUWOU010000144.1, read on the forward strand.
CGCATCGATGTCTCAGATGCTCCGAAAATTCTCACTAACATTGGAGAATCAATATGCTGCATATATTGATCGCTCTAATATCTCAGGAACTATAGCTAACATTGACGAAACTCAATTCACTTTCATTCTTGCAGAAGATTGGTTGGGCTTGGTCAAAATAGCAAATGCATACTTGCAGATGGTTGAGCAATCTGAGATGGTTGAAGCACAGCCATACCTAAACGCAGTATTCTCTAATATTAATCGAGCGCTAAGAATGATGGATTCTGTATCGCTTGTAGATCGTCGTGTCCTATCTCTCCTTGGTACAGAAATGAATAGGCGATACTATCTACGAATGTAGTTCTCCATTCAATCAAATTTGATGCTTGGATTATTTGGGTTCCTAAACCCTCCTGCCCGAGCCCCCCACGTAGCCCATCCGGAAGTGGCTGTTCTGATCTCTGTAGCGAGTCCAAATGAATCTCTTACGGGTATTTCTGCATCTATCTTGAATAATGTTCTTTCAGAGTTTATCTCAATGATCTGTCCTTTTCGTTTAGCAAGGATTGATGTGAGGGTTCCAATATGTTCTTCAGGCGCACTGATTTCGAGTCTGATCCATGGCTCAAGAAGTGCGGGATTTGCACTCATAACACTCATTCTGATGACATGTAGAAGAGGTTGTGTTATTTCTCTCCATGAAGTTTCAGGGGCACTGTATTTCAGCTGAGCCTCTTCAATTACCACCCATAATTTTCGCATCTTTTCTCCGTTAACAGGACCGTTTCGAGTCAAGGTTCTGAATGCTTCTCTTATCCATTCGACCTCTTCTCCATAGGGATTGATTTTTCTCGAAGCATCGATAAGCCAGCAGTTTGAATTTGGCTCTTTATCAATGATGGTGCCCAAATCTTCAGGAGGGCTTTCAGCTGTAGGCATCAATACTTTAACTGAGAATTTGCTTACATCATCCTCATCATTAGTACAGGTTTCTCCATTAGCAGTAATCTGTTCTCGTACTAAAACCATCGGTGTCCCTAGAATCACTTCAAGACCTAACCTTGTCAGCTTCTCTACAGTAATCTCAACATGTAGTTCACCAGCTCCAGAAAGAAGCATCTCGCCTGTTTCTGGATTCACTTCAAACTCAAGTGCTGGGTCTGTCTTGACATACTCCTCGATAGGTTTCTGAATATTCGCCAATTCTGAGAGTTTCTTTGGTTCAACTGTGTAAGTAACGACTGGTTCCATTGGGTATTGTAGTCCAGTCATTGAAACCATCTCTCTAACTTTCTTACTAACGAGCGTATCTCCAACAGCTATGTCTTTGATTCCAGTGATGAAGGCAAGATTTCCTGCTGGAATAGATGGAAGATCAACTCTGGTCTTTGACATTGAGAGACCTATCTGAAGTGACTTGACTTCTTCTCCTGTTCTAAGATTGATTAGAGGTTTGGCTCTTTCCAATGTGCCAGAGAACACCCTTATCGCAGACACTGTAGACGCATGTCTATCTGGCTGGACATCTCCGACAAGACAGATACAAGGGCCCTTGGAGTCGCATGCAACAAGAGACCTCCCCTCCTTTGATTCTAAATCGCCTTTCCAAAATGATGGGATCCTGAACTCTTGAGCCCTGATTGGGTTTGGAATGATTCTAACAACTGAGTTTAGAATTACGCTTGCTACAGGATACATATTCATCAGGTCTTTTCGTTTCTCTTCTCTGTAGACTTCATTGATTTCTTCAAGTATCTCAATGAATGCATTGACAAGGTCTGTGGAATTTTCGCTACCTCCTGCCTTCTGTTTCAGGGTTTCAAAATCAATTCCCCATTTATCAAGAGCGGAACCTACACTTAGAGAACCTTTATTGAACGAAACCTCCCATTTTTCAAGAAGATCATCATCCAGATATTTGCCAAGCATCGCATTGAACTCTCTGACTACACGATTGATTTCATCTGCAGTCTTACGTGCACTAAGTCTTCTCTCTCTCAGAAGTCGGTCTATTTTGTTAACAAACAGTACAGGTTGTACAAACTCTTGCATTGCTTGTCTTGTTACGGTTTCCGTCTGAACCATAATTCCCTCAATGGCATCTACAACTATGATTGCACCATCTGTTAATCTCAATCCTCGCGTGACATGACTAGAGAAATCGATATGACCAGGAGTATCAATAAGATTGATGAGATGATCTTGATTATTCATTGAATGTAAAATTGTAATTCCTGACGCTTTGATTGTAATTCCTCGTTGTTGTTCAATTAAATCATAGTCTAGAAGTCTGGCTGTGCCTGCAACTTCTTTCGAAAGAAGTCCTGAAGCGGCAATTAGCGAATCTGTTAGGGTAGTCTTACCATGGTCAATATGTGCAATCACAGTGACATTCCTTATTCTCTCTGTTTCAGTTACTAACTCTGAAGCGCGTTCATTCACGAACTTTTTGTAGATATGAGACAATGAGGTCCAACCTGTTTTTGATTTACTATTTTTCTATCGAGATTACAGTTTCGTCATTACACTTTGAACACTGCATCTTGATAGATTTATCATCTCGTGATATCTCATCCTTAAGAGGTTGACCACATTTGCAAACATATCCCACAAGTCTTGCTGGATTGCCAACTACAAGACCATGTGCTGGTACATCCCTTACTACAACAGATCCACTGCCAATCATGCAGTATTCTCCAAGCGTTGTATTGCAGACAATGGTAGCATTAGCTCCAATTGAGGCTCCCTTCTTGACCAAAGTTTTGCAGATTTCCCAGCTGTCACTAACTGCGCGAGGGTACATATCATTTGTAAACGTCATGTGAGGTCCACAGAAGACATCATCTTCAATGGTAACACCGTGGTATACTGAAACACCATTCTGAATCTTCACGTTATTTCCTATGACGACATCACCATCAATGTATACATCTTTACTTATGTTGCAACCCTTGCCAATTTTTGCGGTTCCTCTCACATGAGCAAAGTGCCAGATGCGGGTTCCCTCTCCAATATCAGCACCTTCATCAACAACTGCTTTTGGGTGTATGAATACATCTGTCATGAGGTTCACGGAGTGAAACTTGCCTCTATGCCGTGTTAACTCTTTCTACGTTTCTTCTTTGGTGCAACTGGATTCGCCCATAGTGTACCCCTGTAGGAAGATGTGTCAGGACATCCAACACACTTGTCATTTAGATATCTCTTACATGAATCACAGTCCATCTTACAAGATGCTTTGGATGAACCATTCTGATGTGGAGCTAGATTAAGTTGGAGATATTTTGGGATTAATGGTGCATTTCCAAACCAGCTCTCTGATTTTCTGACACCTGGTTCTGTTCTCATGCTACATGTACCCATAATGGACTCAAGACTCCATGTATCCTCGGCTACCATCATTGCAAAGAGATTGTATCTTCCAGTAACCGGAGCAAACATCAAAAGTCTAGGACAGTTTTCGTATTTCTCCTTAATTCTCTCCACAACATCCAGATTCTCAGTTTCTAATCCCATGAATAGTATCTTTGTATTTAATAATTCAGAATTAATGCCTGTAGTGATTTTTACAAGAGGTTCTGATCTGTCTGGGGGATTTGGTTTGACAAGTTTGTCAAGTCTTTTACTAACTGCGACATGCGACATACCAAGCTGCTCTCCAATCTTTGAAAGACTGGTTCTACCATTTTTCTGCAATATTGAGATAAGCCTCTTGTCTGTATCATCCATTTATGTTACGCCTCGGTTGTTTATTTATTCTGATGATTACAACTTGAAACCATCTGATTAAAGATGGTTTCGGTTAAATGACTATATGAATGCCTCGGATGTAGCCTATATCAGCTCAGCTTGACTCCAATCCGTCTTGTAGATGTGTGCGTTGACAGAGAGGGTTGTAACTGTACCCTGCTTGATACTAGTTTTTTCTGAAACATATGTGAGTAGATCTCCAAGAGCGTAGACATTTGCTGGCCATGCGCCATACATATCATTCGACCGAATCATCACTGACATGTCTAGCAATCCTTCGCGGACCATGAACACAAAATGGTTCAAACAAGGAACCTCATCCACAACAGTATCTTTTCTGGGATCCCAAGTTGTCGCGATAGCTCGCCTAGAATTGGGGCTCTCTATTAGTTTCGCAATCACATAGTCTATCTGATTGATTTCATCTCCCCAAGCATTGAGTCTCTCACCGTAGGTATAGTCGAAATCCATTCGGTCTGGATTCAATAATTGAGTAGAATACTTTTCTTTGAGCACCGCCTCGCTGAAGGGATATTTTTTGCTGACTCTATCCGAGTACGGGTCTGCTATGTGTATCATAACATTGTCGTGCCATTTGGTTTCACTACCACGTTCATCAACACGAACCATTCCACTATCCATAATTTTCCTAACAACTCGAATCCAACCATCCTCTGGATTCTTTGCTTTCAGATATGTAGGCATAATGTAGACACCAGCTTGGACTTGAGTTCCCTCTGCAAGCACCCCTATTCTAGCTTTTGTCTTGGAGGGTAATCTTTTCCACTTGTTGGGATTTCAAAAATGTTCCGCGCCAAACACCACGCCAAATCTGTTTCATGTATTGGTGTTCCTTACTAGATACTTGTTCCGTAGAGTGCCCTAGAATTGCAAAAATTGGTCTATTAACCCTGTT
>JAUWOU010000147.1 GCA_030612005.1 Candidatus Thorarchaeota archaeon
TACGAATTTGAACTAAAATCAATCGAAAAACTCGTAGAATCTTCCCTTTTTGCTGTAGGTGCATCTCATCTTCATAATCGTAGTACACATACTCTATCTGGAGGAGAAAAACAGAGGCTTGCAATAGCATCCATGCTCTCATGTCAACCAAAATACCTCATTCTTGATGAACCATCAGCAAGTTTGGATCCCAAAGGAATCCTTTTGCTTCGAAAAATATTGTCTGGACTGAAAGACAAGAATGTGGGTGTGCTGTGTATCGAACATAATATTGATGCGATTCGACCTGTAGCAGACCGTATTCTTTCAATATCAAACGGTACAATAACTGACTGGAATAAGATGGATGTACAAACAATTACCAAACCAACGAAAACGATTGTTCAAGAAAATACTCCATTACTTACCTTGGAAAGAGCCAATTTCTCCTATGGGTCAACCCAAGTTATTCATGATATCAGCTTGACCATCCATCAAAGAGAAGTAATTGCGCTCATGGGAGGAAATGGTTCTGGGAAAACAACACTAGTTTCTCTTCTTGGAGGATTGCTTGAACCTGATAATGGACGTGTAGATCTCGGAAGAGTAGCGATATCTGATATCGATAGAAAGGAAATTGCAAAGCGAATTTCAGTTGTTTTTCAGAACCCTAATCATCAAATTTTTGAGAGAACTGTTTGGAAAGAACAAATATTGACCTCTGAAATTCTGAATGAAATACATGAAGCTTCGATAGAGCGGTCAACAGATCTTCTGAATTCTGTGAATCTTGGAACTTTCTTGAATAGGAATCCTTTCTCTCTCAGTCACGGACAGAAAAGAAGGCTCAATATCACATCCTCGATAGCTCATGTACCTAGCATTTTGTTGTTGGATGAGCCATTTATTGGTCAGGATCAGGAAGGGCGTGAGTTCATTTCGAACATCATTGTTGAAACAGCCTGTGCAAATGGTGCAGCTCTTGTGGTCACTCATAATCCAAATTTCGCCAATAATTACTGTAATCGTGTGATTTTCGTTGAAAATGGTTCAATTCTCTTGGATGGCTCTCCAGATACTGTGTTGCAACGATTGGAAGAGATTGGTCATAGTGAATATTCTGAAATAGGGGTGAGTTCGTAGATGGAAAATCAGACTGAATTGATACAAAATAGTAGAATAATCAACCCCCTACTGAAAATTCTCTTGCTAGTCTTCACACTCATCGGCATAATGATTTACCCGAGTTGGCGTCTTAGTTCCATATTTCTAGTAATTGTAATACTGTCATTCCGAGTGAGTAGGGTTTCCTTGAAACTTTCTCGTAATCGTACTAAATTCATCATCATATTCTCAATCATACTTTTGATTTTTCAAGTTCTTATCACTGTGAACGGAACTGTTCTAGGATTTATAATACCACAACTGAACAATATTGGTCCACTTTTCCCGATAACTGACTTTGGAATCGAACGAGGTCTATCTATAGCATCTCGATTCCTCCTTGTTGTTCTTTCAAGTATGCTTTTCGTTGCAGTTACGGATCCTACATTACTCGCCCATTCACTTACCCGACTCAAGATTCCTTACAGGTATAGCTTTGCTCTTATCATAGCTTTACGATTCTTACCACTATTTGATTCTGAAAATCAGGTAGTACGAATGGCACAGAAATCTAGAGGTATCCAACCTGAGGTGGGTGGTTTTCGGAAAATTCTCAGGACAATTCAGTATACGTTCTTTCCTCTTCTAGTTTCTTCATTATCTCGTGTTGAATCTCTATCAATATCAATGGATGGACGAGGTTTTGGTTATAGTGAAAACCGAACATATTTCAGAAAGTCACAGTGGAGAATCTCTGATACACTACTTCTATTTCTTGGATTAGGATATGTTGCGCTATGCTTCTTACTTGCTCTAGGTTATTTACCAATACTATCAGCAATAATCTAGCACTGAATAAAAGAAAGGAGATCTGGAGGTAGTCTTACTTCACATTCGCTACTCCTTGGAACAAACTCTGATCGCGGTACCCTTTTTTGGTAGTATGATGAACCAACTCCTTGACAAAGTTGAGTTCTTTCGTCAAAATATCTACAGTCCTTGCATGCCAAGCTGCAATCAAGAGAACGTTGAACCGGAACTTGTACAAACTCAGCTATTCTCCTGTCCCATATACGTATCATTCGAGTTGTTCTCATATAGACTAGTCTTGTTAGACACCTATAAACACCCCAAAAATTGTAGTTTTTATTCAAAATTTCTTAATATTCAGGATATCTACAATTGAAAACACCTTTTCATTTTGCGCATTTTGAAAATACATTATGCTACATACCGCTACCGGGGATTGATTTTTCCTACTGGTGAAACATAGACAGTCATTTCGTTCTCACCATCTACCTGGATTAATTCATCCATTGCTTTCTGCTCATAGGCGGCTATGGCACAAGTACCTGCACCAATTCCTTCACATGCAAGGTATAGATTCTGACAAATATGACCTGCCTCAATGAGTATATCCTTGTAACTGATGAAACTGTATCTCCATTCTGTCTTGTAAGGAATTGCAGCCCATACAAAGACTACTGCTGATTTTCCAATAAAGTTCTGATACCATGCTTTCTCCATCAAATCATCTGCATTGGGGAGATCCTCAGTCACCAGTATCAGCTTATGTTCGATTGGCAGGTATCGATACACACCTTGTTCAAGTTCATCAACCCTGTTGACCAACAAATATGTTTCATACGGCTGACGACCTCCACCAGATGGAACAGCACGTTTAGTCCATACTTTGTTCTTGTCAACTTCTCGAACTCCTTGTGTGGACCAGAGAAGAAAGGATAGTTCTTCAAGGGTTAGTGATTCATCAGTAAAGACACGCTGGCTTGCTCGATTTGCTATTGCATCAATGAGAGGAACGTTCCCAACTTTGAATTCTTTGGGGTCGACTAGATCTATAAGATTTGCATCCTTATTGAACGGTTTTTCTAAAGGCGGTGGGTCTACACCCTTCATCTGATCAGGTTTCCACCATTCTTCCTGAGGAATTGCATCATAATCGTGAGCTTTCAATAGATTATGACGCTGCTTGATTATCTCATCATACTTTACCATTTTCATTTACCACCTAGCAGAAAATAATGTAAGGTCTTGCTTAGCACACTCTGATGGGCCTATAAGCTCGCTCTTTCACGCTTATCCTTTGTGTTGTATAATACCAGAATTAAGAGATTAACAGAAGATTTTGAATCATTTCACACACGCTGAGCATGATGAGTTCTTATGGTAATGGATCATACAGAAAATATAGTTTAGGCAACCGCTCTTTTAGAAATTGATATGCGTGTATGAACCGCTTTGCTTCGTCCTTAACATAGTATTCAATTTTTTCGAATTCTCTTTTATCATACCACCTCGGAACTTCACTGTTATCAAATTCCTTTCGGACAAACCAATTCAATGTCGCACCCTTAAAACGCCCATCATTAACCATAACAATCGTGTCCTTGATATCGATAAGTGGAAGTTGTTGATGCAGCCATCTATAGTCAAGATTGACGCCAAGGACTTCTTTGAAGCGAATCTGTAAAAATGTCAAATCAAAACGTAGATTGAATCCAATCGGTATGAAGTTCCATACATTATTAGGATCTAGTATTTTCAAGAACTGTTTGAGAATTTCTTCTTCAGAGGACTCCCACTCTTTAAGTATTTGCAGTCTAAATCTAGATGCTCCTGTTTTTGTATTAATCTCTTGATATTGAATAGATATGATCTTGTGCTTGTATGGATTCAATCCACGTGTTTCTATATCGAAATAATATTCTGTCATGAACTCACCCACTCACAAATACGAAAGTAACTTGTATTCTTGAAAAGATTGTTAGGAAAACACATCAAGTTATTGCTTTTCTTTGTAAATGCTGTATTCGCTAAGAAACCAAGTCTTCAGGAGGGATATCATCCCGATGAGAGTTGACAAAGCCCAGACTAAACTTAGTTTGACATCTAAGTTCGATGGCGACATCAGGTCAGGGAAGGGTGAAGCACAGGAGTTTCTTGTAGTTGAGATTCATTCATCTCGAGGAATAGGTCAGTGAGCTACGTTCCGTGCAGTAGCAAATAGTCAATGAGTAATCCTTTTAACGAAATGGAGAAAAACCAAGCCGGAATCGGGACGTAGCTTAAAAGAGCGTCGTTTCGGCGGCCTCTGAGAAATCTGGCAGAGCAATGGACTGTAGTAGGCAACTGCTTCGGTTGTTGTCTGGAGATATCCATCGGTTGCCGGTTCAAATCCGGCCGTCCCGACCACCACATTTCGTTTATTCTAAGTTGTTCCGAAAAACAGTTTAGAGTGAATATCAATCATATAAACGAGGGATTATTCAACTGACACTCATCAATGCGATTGGGCTTGAATTTCTCCCATTGGCGATTCTATATGCAATAGTCAGAGTTGTGATTAAAGATGAAAGAAAGCGCTTCGATTGGTGTATTGTTTGCTTCACCTTGTGGTTGCTGCCATCTTGCAATCTTCTGATTCTGGTTGTATTATCTCCATTCCTTTTTCTTTTTCCATTCACGTTGGAAGCATTTGTTCTATTGCTGATTATTCTGAGTTATGACCTATTTAGACAATTTCGAGCTCTGTAGAAGGCCGTCCCGACCATCTTTTCCAAACTATCTCATACTGATTACGAATTGACATCAATTGTGATACCAAGAACACGAACTAGCTCTTTGTAACGATTACGAATTGTGACTTCTGTAACCCTTGAAGCTTGAGCTATCTCCCTCTGAGTACGCCTGTCGTTTTCGAGTATTCCAGCTATGTATAGTGCAGCGCCTGCGATTCCACCAGGAGCCTTTCCTATAGTCACGTATCTTTCTTTGGCTTGATTGATTATTTCAGTAGCTTTTTTCACAGTTCTTCCTTCGAGCATAAGATCTGAAGACAATCTTGGTATCAAGTCCTTTGCAGATGGAAGCGGCACATTAACATTGACTCGAGAAACAATTAGGCGAACTGCATAGCCAACCTTTTTCCTATCCACATTTGTTTCAGCAACAATTTCATCAAGCGGTCTTGGAATCCGGTGAATCCGGCAAGCGAGGTAAATTGAGGCTGCAACGACTGATTCAATACTTCTTCCCCTCACTAGTTTCGTTATCAGAGCTTTTCTGTATATCAAAGCTGCAGTTTCTCTAACATCACGGGGTATTCCAAGTTGTGAGGAGAGTCTATGCATCTCACTCATGGCAATGCTAAGGTTTCTGTGTTGTGAACTATGGAGCCTACTTCTAATATGCCATTTTCGCATTCTGTACATAGCTGCCCGAGTAGTGCTTTTGATTGCATTGCCACTTGCATCCCTGTTTCGCCAATCAATCATTGTCGATATGCCCTTGTCAGCTATAGTGTAAGTTGCTGGAGCCCCAACTCTGGCTCTTGCATTCTTTTCCTCTGCAGTAAATGCTCTCCATTCCGGTCCTGTATCTGCTGTGCGATCGGAAGCAACAAGTCCACATACAGAACAGGTACGCTCTCCACGAGCATAATCCTTTGTGAATGTACTTTGTCCGCAGCCCATACACACCTCTTTTCTACGTGTATGACTTCCTTTTGCACTAACTAGGCTCTTCATGTCTATCTCTCTTCTTACCAGTAATCATTTTTCCATTTTTGCTATCCTGCTACCATGAGAACAGCATATCGTACAGAATGAGTCTGTGACTTCCGAAAAGCAGATACTCTAAACACCAGAGAAAAGGGCTGGTTGCGTTACATTTATTGTTAAACTGTCTCTTCCAATCTCACTTTCTGCATTATCATTATAATATCGAGGATATTAATAAACTTAGGTGTCTATTTGAGAAAAAGTGACTGTAGATCCATCGGTTGCTGGTTCAAATCCGGCCGTCCCGACCATCTTTTTCAAAAATAGCTAAACACTACTACTTCAAAATATATTGAAGAAAGCAGTGGTTTCTGTTTTGTGAACTATGAAATCTGCTTCTAATATGCAATTTTAGCATTCTGTATGTAGCTACTTGATTTGCATATCCAGTGTGCGTATACCTCTGTGAAATACTGCACACTTGCAATTTTCGCATTCACCATCGAAATTATCGTGGTTTTCACGATTGTGACCACATGTACAATGGTCTGAAGAACTTGTACTCATTTTTTCACCTCTCTAAATTTTCTGTAACGATAATAGAAGAATTACTTCTTCCTCCAAGCTTCAATGCGCGCTTCCTCAATGAATTTAGTTTGATCTGATTCTTTCAGCGCCTCTTCTTGTAACATTTCTAATATCCTATGAGGTCCATTTCCACTATTCACACGGTATCTCTCGTAATCGGTTTTAGAATTGATTTTCATGTCTTCCATTTTCAATATCCTGCTAATATGAGAAAAATATATCATACAGACTCGGACTGGGTCTGTGATTTCCGAAAAGCAGATACTCCTAAATACCAGACAAAAAGGTCTGATTGTGTTACATTTATTGTTAAACTGTCTCTTCTATTCTCACTTTCTGCAGTTTCCTACTCTCTGGGATGCTTATAACCTTAAGCATTTATTTAAAGAATTACGACTGGATCCATCGGTTGCCCGGTTCAAATCCGTCCGTCCTTTCTTCAAAGAGTGTAGAGGGTTAGTTTGCGCAATAATCTGATTATTAGTTCGTCAAATGCCGATTTTCGGAACTCTAATAAGAGAATTTCCCAATGAAAAGACGGGAAATAATACTCAATAGAATCACAACGATGAGCTATACCGCTTGGTCATTTTAGACAATAGTGGTCGTACTTAGGGTGTATTTGTTCACCAAGACCACAGGCGGTGACCAAGTTCGCGAGTTGCCGATAGAGCCCGATAGAGAGTGAGAACCATGTCATGGAGAGCATTAGAAAACTACATAGTAGACCCGGCTAGGATTGCAGTAATAGGTGCTGGACACGCAGGCAGAGGACTTGCCAGTTATCTTGCCATACATGGATTTGATGTTTCTCTCTATAATCGTTCGATTGCCAATATCAAGAGAATATCGAAAAGAGGAGGAATCAAGGTTCATGGTATCTTTGAGGCATTTGCGAAGCTCTCACTGGTCACAGATAACATAGCTAAGGCTATTGAAGACCGTGACATAATTATTATCATTGTACCTGCTCAGGCACACACCTTTATTGCAAAGTCCATGGTTCCCCATCTAAAATCTGGGCAGACAATACTTCTAATGCCAGGTAGGACCGGTGGTGCACTCGAGTTTGCCAGAGTCTTGAGATCGCATTCCTATTCTGACGAAATATTGTTGGGAGAGGCTCAAACATACAGTTTCGTATCAAGGATTACTGGACCAGACTCCGTGTTAATCTCCAAGGTTAAGAACAGTACAAAAGTAAGTGCTTTTCCAGCATCTCATAATCGCAGGTTCATGAGGAGTCTAAGACGACTTCCAATTACATTCAATATGGCTGATGATGTCATGGAAACCAGTCTTGATAACGTAGGTGCGATGTTACATCCAACACCCACGATCCTCAGTGCAGGTTTATTGGAGTCAAAAGAGGGTGGATACAACCACTATCATGATGCTATTTCCGATTCAGTAGGGCGACTCATAGAACGAATGGATGCCGAGAGGATTAGAGTATCTCGTGAATTTGTTTCTCAACCTGTATCTCTTCTGGAATGGTTGAGGAGCACGTATGATGCTGAGGGAACTACACTATGTGAGTGTATACAAAGTATTGATGCCTATGATAATGTGGGTAGCCCCTCATCATTGAATCATCGTTACGTATTGGAAGATGTACCCACTGGTCTCGTCCCCATTTCATATCTTGGACGACTTGCTGGAATTGAAACCCCTGCGATAGATGCTATGATCAACATGGCTTGTCAGCTCTATAACTATGACTTCTGGAGTAGTGGAAGGAATCTTGGAAGTATGGGTCTTGAGGGCTTGAATCCTAGTGAAGTACGGGAATATGTCAGAACTGGAGTCATACCAGAGAAATATCCAGAGGAATACTCAGAGCTTCATGAGATTCCTGAAGTGGAGATACCTGAAATGTTCGGACTGGAGGTGGATGAAATTTGAGAATCATGGGAGCTGCAATAGGAAGTTGTGTCCATGTAGCTGGTGTTCTTAGATTTCTCAACCTCGCAGAAGAAGAAGGGCATGAAACTATATTCTTGGGAACAGCAGTTTCCATTGACGAATTGATAACGAAAGTGAAAGAAAACAACCCTGATGTTATCGGTGTGAGTTATAGACTCACAGCGACCAGTGCGGTCAAACTTCTTGAGGATTTGAAGAACGCTGTGATAGAATCGGGTCTAGAGAGAAAACGATGGGTACTTGGTTGCACAGCACCAATCAAACCTTTTGCAGAAAAAACTAATCTTTTTGAAGAAATATTCACTGGTTTCTCGACTGATGAAGACTCGATTAGTTTTCTTCGTGGGCGGACATACATACCGCCAGAAGAGAAGAATCCTCAAGATTTACTTACAAGAATGGTCCTCAAAAGTCCGATACCGCTTATTAGACACCATTTTGGCCTTCCATCAATCGAAAAAACCATAAATGGAGTCAAAAAAATTGCAGAGGCTGGAGTTTTAGATATTCTCTCCATTGGACCAGATCAGAACGCCCAAGAATCGTTCTTTCGTC
>JAUWOU010000104.1 GCA_030612005.1 Candidatus Thorarchaeota archaeon
CGTGCTCTAGGGCACAAATGTCTGATTCGCCAACCGTCCTAGGTCACTTTTTTTAACGCTGTCAAGCAGCAAAGAGAGAGTCGACCCATTAGTCCTTCAAAGGTACATATGGACGCGAGCGCTCATAGACTTTTTTTAAAAAGCAAATATACTTCAATACATTGTCGAATGCAAATGTATGGATGCTTCAAAATTCTTAGACTATCTAAAGGAAAGATTTCCTCAACGGAGAAACCTGAAGATTGTCAACTTGAAAAATATTACAAGTGGTTGGGAAACTGAGATAGAATCATTCGACCTAGAGTGGTTATCCGATGATGGAAAGGTCTCTCATGCACTAATTGCTAGAATTTATCCAGGTAAAGGTGCCGCCCAGAAAGCTGAGAAAGAATATCATGTAATGAAACATCTTCAAGACATCAAATATCCTGTACCGTCTGTGTATCTAATCGAAACTGATGAAAAAGTAATCGGAAATCCCTTTATGATTATGGACCGGTTAGATGGCGGGATCTTTGACGACATCGCAAATCAATCCGATGAAACCCGTGAAGTATGGGGTGAAGTGTTCTGTAAATTGTTTGTTGATCTTCACAGAGCCGATTGGAAATCTATGGTTGCTGAAGACGAGCAGAGAAATTTCGAAGATCCATTATTCATAACCAGGACAAATCTTTCTCACTACCGAAACATACTGGAAGAAACTGGTGCTCTGGATTTTCTACCAATAGTCGAATGGATGGAAGAACGAAAAGATACTGTGCCTTGTGAAACTCCTTCTATAACACACAATGATTTTCATGGATTCAATATGCTTCTAGATGAAAAGAAGAATGTATTCGTAATTGATTGGGGTGCTTTGAGAGTAACTGATGCACGTTATGATTTGGCATGGACCCTCTTGTTATATGCTGCATACGGAAATATGACCCTGAGGAATGATGTACTTCGGGGGTACGAAGCTGCATCAGGCAAACCCGTTGACCAGATTGAATTCTTTGAAGTTTATGCTTGTCTAAGACGCCTCTATGAAATATCTCGATCGATCAAACAAGGTGCTGACGAACTAGGAATGAGACCTGAAGCAGTTCAGATGATGAAAGATAGTGTTCCTCACATCATCAACGTTCGTAATCGGTTGAAAGAGTTGAGTGGAATTGTGATCTCCTCAGTTGATGTTATGATTGAAGAACTATCCCAGTAGAAGACTATACAACTTATTACTAGGTTTCAAATCAAATTCCAATTGGAGTCTACAACAAATGACTTGGAAAGAACACATTCGAGATATTGCTGAATTACAAAATGATGAAACTCCTGAACCTCGTTTATTCAATGTAGTGCGCTATATGCTTGATAAACCGATAGCCATCCCTCGTCAAGTACTTGAGAACTATATTTGTGATCGTATCGAAAGTGCATGGGATGCAATTCTGGTTACATTAGGTTTAGAAAAAATGCAAGGTACCGAATCCGAATGGAAAAATGTCAATTGGGTTGCACACACAGACAGTGAAGCAGTTCCCTACATTTCATTTGCCACGATTGACATGGGTGAATGATCACTTCAGACCATGCCTTGCCTTATACCTGGCAATTGCAGAAGCACCCATCCTTCCAACACTTCTGTCAATGTCTTCCTTACGAATTCTGATCATTGAAGGTCGTCCATGGCAGCAATTGTATTTACCTGTAGTTGCTGATAATTCTAAAATGATATCACGTATCTCATCAGTACTGAGAGATTGTCCTGCTCGCACCGCAGAATGACATGCAGTGACTTTGACAAGATTATCCATGAAGGTCTCTTCAGCTTCTTTTCCGCCCAAGTCAAGAATCCGGTCAATTAGAGCCAGCAATTCTGTTTCTGATGCTGTTCTTCCTAGAATCTCTGGAAGCGTGGATATTGAGACCTCATTACCTCCGAAACTACTGATTGTGTAACCAATGGATTCTAGAGTGTCAGCTAAATCTACAATCTGTTCTGCATCCTTTGGACTAAGACTGAGGATAAAGGGTTGTAGCAATTCTTGAACAGCGACTCTATCTTGATTGACTTCCTTTCTTAGCTGCTCATATAGTACCCGTTCATGTGCTGCGTGTTGATCAATAATCAGCAATCCTTCTTCAGATTCAAGAAGAATATAGAGGTCATGCATTTGACCAATTATTCTGAAGACTCCACCAAGGAAATCAATTTCAGAATCTTCTTCTGTGCTTTCACTAGACGGTACCAGTATTGTTTGTTCGATTAGAGGTGCGGCTGCAATCTGATTGTGACGAGATGGTTGAGAACTAAGTTGTGATGATTCTGCTGTGCTTGCCTCTGCTGTAATCCCAATAGTTTCATCTAATGACGACTGCAGGGTTGCAGTTTCCTCAACTTCAACACTCATTCCAAACGCTTGTCGAACCGCTTCCTTAACAACATCACATACTTTACTTATGTCTAGAATTCTTACCTCTCTTTTTGTTGGATGTACATTGACATCCACCTTGGAGAGTTCCATCGAAATATCCAGTGCACAGATTGGATATTGGCCTTTCATCAGTGTTGTAGAATATGCTGATTCAACAGCTCTACTTAGATGCTCATCTGAGATGGGTCTCTTGAGTATCGAAAAATATTCTCGTGACCTATTACCTCGTGAAACCGGAGGTCTCACTACAAAGCCTGAAATTCTGATATTTCCCGATGAATGGTCTACACTGACTAATGATTTAGCTACATCAATTCCCCAGAGAGAAACTATTCTATCATTTGCTCCTTGATTTGGTGGGCAGTCGATAATCGTATTCCCATCTCTTAACAAACGAAAACCAATCTCAGGAAGGATTGCTGCCTGTTTCATTACAACTTCTTGGATTCGCTGTGATTCAACTCTTGCATCCGAGAGGTGTTTTCTACGAGCTGGAATATTTTTGAAAAGATCTGTTACTTCGATAGTCGTTCCCTTGGGTCTTGATGTTTCAACAACTGTTGGGTTCTCTCCAAATCTACTGGTGACTAGAGACCCTGTTTCTTCATTTGATGTCTGTGTGGCGATTCTGACATCTGCTACTGAAGTTATACTTGCTAGAGCTTCCCCTCTAAACCCATAGGTGGATATCTCATCAATATCCTCCTTCGTTTTGATCTTACTCGTGGAATGGCGTAAAAGGCAAACTGGACAATCATCTCTCAATATTCCTGAACCGTTGTCCGAAACAGTGATTGAACGGATCCCGCCTTCATTGATTGCAATATCAATCATATTCGCTCCAGCATCCAAGGAGTTTTCGACAAGCTCTTTAACTATGGATGAAGGATTTTCAATTACTTCTCCTGCTGAAATTAATGAGACCAAGTCCTCTGCTAGAACTCTGATCTTGCCCATATAATCACCTCAAGCTCGAGTAGCTGAGTATTCTACAATGCCGCCAACAATTGTCATTTCTACAGTTACATCCTTGATAGCGTCAGGCTTAACCTTGAGAATGTCATCGGATAAAACTACAAAATCAGCTCTCTTACCAACCGTTAGACTTCCCAATGTATTTTCTTGAAAGACAGAATATGCGCTTTCCATTGTGTAACACCTGAGTGCTTCATCCACGGTCAATCGAACTCTATCATTGGGATGTGTCGTAGCAGACCAAATGCCGTAGAGAGGTCCATATGGCATTCCATCTGATCCAAAGCATAAACGAGCCCCATTGTCTAGAGCCACACGAAACATATTCATCCCACGAACGGTTTCAGCATCCAGCCGTTCGTCGTAGAGCCCTCCCACTTGTTGCCATCTTCCTACAAAGTTGGGTTGCATAGAAAAAATTAGACCTAGGCCAACTGCGCGGCGAATCTGAAACTCATTAATCATCTCTGCATGTTCAATTCGATGCCTTTGGTCTCTAAGTATACTCTTGTCTTTGAGGTTTTCAAAGGTTGTAATGACCATTTCAATAGCTTCGTCACCAATCGCATGTGTGACAGTTTGAATATTATGTTTAACTGCTTTCTTGATGATGGACGCGTATTTGCTAGGCGTCATCAACATCATACCCTTATTCTTAGGATTCTCCAGATATCCTTTTGATATAGCAGCCGTCATTGCACCAATCGACCCATCTGTAAATATCTTGACACCACCAATCTTTACGAGGGGACTTCCCATTCCAGATGTTATCCCAAGAATGGTCATGTTATTCATTTGTTCTACTGGTATGTTCAGAATCATTCTTGTTGAGAGTTGATTTCGTTTTTCTATTTCTCGAACGTGACCTAGTGTACCTGTAGCAGCATTGTCGACCACTGTTGTGATACCTTTTTCATTTGCAATCTTATTACCAGCAATAACTCCCTCTAGCACTTTCTCTGCACTTGGTCTGATCTTCTCCCAGATTTCAGGAATATCCTTTAGGATACCTGTGGGTTTGCCTTTCTTGTCTTTCTCAACACCCTCTTGGTTCATGTCGATGCTGAGTTTCTTGAGACCTATACTATTCACTACTGCGAGATGCCCGCAAATTCTTGTTATCATGATGGGGTGTTTACTACTTATTTCATCCAGCTCTTTCCCGAGGATGTATCTCCTATCAGACCATTCACTCTCATCCCATGCATATCCTAGAATCCACTCGCCATTAGGATACCTGTCAACATTATCCTTCAGCTTCTGAATGACTTCTTCAGGTGACTTCACACTGTCAAGCTGAACATGGGACTGCTTTATTCCCGCACTTGTTAAGTGAGTATGCGCATCAATGAATCCTGGGACCACAGTCTTCCCTCCAAGATCAATGACCCTCTTGGCTGTCGGTACCAAGTCTATAACTTCATCTTCTTCACCGACGGCTAACACCTTGAAGCTTTTCACAGCAAGAGCTGTGGCAGTTGGTTTCTGTGGATCCATTGTGATTATGTTGCCGTTGAAGACAACTAAGTCCGCCTCAATCTTCATGTCAATACCCACGCTATAGTTTGACTCATCAACACCATATCATTGTTGTGATTAATTAGTTACTGTATTTTTCCATTTATTATTGTATTAATCATTCATGCAACATATCCTCATATACCTAAAAATATCATAATAACGTTAGATAGATTATATTCACTGACGCCGCCAGATGCTGAATTCAGTCTGTCTGAAGCACCACCGCATTTTGCGCTAGGTCTTGCATTTTTGGCTGCGTCGTGGGGACGATTATAATGCGACTAATGCGATTATTCAACAAGCCCTTTGCCTTGTTAATAGTGACATTGTTCGTAGTTTCATTTTCACTGGCAGGTAACTCTGCAGCTGTTCCACAAAACTTCTTAGAATCCACTGTGGAACCGAGTTATCTGACTAATCCAAATCCTGTTAGTTATTCAAAACCGGCGGCTGAAGGAACTAATGTGGACTGGTATATAGATGAAGGTAGCTACAATGACACTTGGACATGGTCCAATAATTATTGGATGTTTGGACCACGGGCTAATTATGAGATATTCTTCAATAATGGAAGTCAAATCGACGAATTGGATTTCATTCCACTTGATGAAGAGATTACATGGAGAATTAACATACCAAAGAGCATTCTTCGAGGCGCTGGGCTTCAGAATGTGTATGTAAATGGTTGGTATATTACTCCAGATATGAACTTCAGTGCAAGTTATAGCTTTGATTTCTACAATGGTACACCACCAACATGGTCTGCCTGGTCATATAGTGAGAACTACACATCTGGATACTCAGCACCACCTTATGTATCAATAAATTCCCCTGCATGCACATTCACTAGTGATGATACTATGTACTATGTGACTTTCCACGTTACATTTGATATTGAATCACCAACTGGTCTTTACAGTCCTTATGTGTCCATCAATGATGACGACGGTAATTACTATGATGTAAGATCAAGGTATAGCTCTGACGGCATGACATCTGACTTTATCGCAATTGGAGTTCCCATTTCAGAAGCCTTCTCATATGCTTATTATGGTGGTTACACGTTAGAGAAGCAAGACCTTTCTGGAGATACAATATACAGTGTCAGTCGCGAAACTGATTTCATGATGCGCCTCAACATCACTGGTAATGGTGATTTGGCATATGCTGCACTTTGGACAATGTTCTATGGTGAAATGCAAATTCCCGTCAACCAAACCGGTCAGCACACAGAAATGGTCACTAAATATGGTGGTTGGGAGTACGACGCGACTATTGGAACATACATCTATAATAGTTCAGCAGAGTACACAGTTCCTGAAATGGTCTGGGGCGAATACACAACCTATGACTACTACTATTACAGTTCTGATTGGCGGAATCATGATACCAGCTACATCATGTACAATGGCACAACCGACAGTTTTGAAGTCGAAACCTACGAAACTTCGGATGAAATGCGTTTGATGTACATCTACAACTTTACAACCACCGCATTTGAAACGGTATATGGATTCGCCTACTGGACCTACCCTCTAGAATACTATCAACCAGATGTTTACGAGGAATTGGTCTGGTACACTGAACCAGTCGAGAATGCTCCGTTTCTTATCTTCGAACTGAATGAGGGACTTAGTAATGTTTACACAACAGATGAAGTGGTCAACGTTGAATTCATTGGACACTTCACAAATGATGCACCCAAGGGTGCCATAGTTCAATTCCAAGAGCAAGTGAAGGATAGTGAAGGCTATAACTACATGGTAAGTGCTAGCGATATGGGTAATGCGCTAATGACTTGGCAAGACTATTACGATGCCAAGGAAGTGGCTGTTGAAACACCAGTTACAATCGCCAAGCTACTTAGTGTCGATGATTCACCAATTTATAGCTGGTTCTTCCCCGCAGATCCTGGTACAGCTTTCGAGGTACTGGGTCGTCTACAGGGTGGAGCAGACCTATCTTCAGATATCGATGGTGCTCTCTTTGAGATGAAATCTTATGAGAGCTTCTGGTCTGAGGACTTGTACGGTTATACTGACATGTATTATGAGATACTTGTAGGTGCTGATTCTACTGTTACACTCACTTCATACAACTACACCGCAATGGAAAATCTAACTTATGGCTATCACTGGGAATGGGGCGAAACCGTTGTCACTGATTGGCACTATGAGTACAACGAAACTACTGGAAACACAGAATGGGTCTATGGAGAATACCTCACCTATACAGACGACTGGGTTGAAGGCTATTACTATGAATGGTACTACTTCAATCAGCAAGCTGGTGAATGGGTCACTTCAGCTGATTGGTATTGCTACGATATTAAATCCGAAATGACCAAGACTGATGTTATCTTTGCAGATGTCAGTAACATTTCTACCTACATTGACGGTGGAGACCTCTACTACTCATTCCTTGTTAATTTAACAGATAGTATTAGTGAAATAACTCACTACTGGGACTTCAAGTTCGCAAACAACACTTGGGTTATGGATCCCTCCTCTGAAATTGGATTCCACGATGTTGGAGTCTGGCGACCTGGTTGGATATATAGTCTTGACTACATGGGTGAAGATCTATATGTTGACATCTCATCACAAATAGGTGTCTTCAATAGTTCAATATCTGGTATTGACGATTGGTTAGTTGTAAGTGAATTACCTTACATCACTCTGGATGGAGTTGATTATCCGATTCGTGTTCGAGATATTATGTATCCTTACTCTACCTACACAGAAGAGAGACTCCTCTTCTATGATAACTTAGGTTACTTCTATGAACTTCTCAATGGTACAAAGATTCGCATTGAAAGTGACTGGAAGGCAAGAATTTACAATGTAACTGTTCCAGGCGATGGTTCATTCCTTTCTGCACAGAAAGACTACATGTACTATTATGATGGTGTTGATTCTTGGTATAGTTGGTGGGACATTGATGGAAATCTGCATCAAGGAACAGACTACAATATGTGGTCTTCAAATGTTGAAGTAGAATTCCTAGAGGCTTCTGAAGCAGACTATGCTGGATACTACTTACGAATTGGTGCCTGGGATGTTCTTCAAGTCCAGGATTACCCAAGAAATGATCCACGAACCGGTACTGAATATGTGCTAGATCTATCTGGTACTAGGTACGACCTTATCTATGATCCTTACAATGGTGGCTACGAGATCTACTATGATGGTGTGTATCAGCATGCATCTTATGTCACTCAAAGTTTGAATGCAACCTACTTGGGCTCTCCAGCTTTTGTTGCAGAATACTACATTATGCAAGAGCAGTGGTTCACTACAGAAGGAAATTATGAGATGCCTTATCCAGGAGCTTTGGCGGACTGGTCAGGTGTCTACTATACAACTTCTGATTATGGAAAGGTTCCTACAACCAAGACAATAGTGATTGCTGATGAAACCTACTTCTTAGGTGGTAGTCCAGATACATCCATTTGGTATGAGTCTGATAACTATAACCACACCGGTTTCTGGGTCAATATTGATTCAACAAACTACACACTTGATGGACAGAAGATGTGGCTTGCAACAGTCAATGGCACATTCTCTTGGCAACCAGCTATAATTGGTGGTACTCTGGACTATGGAACATTCGATGGCCTTGCCATGAACTTTGAAGGTCAGATTATCACACCAAATGACTACTACATATACTCCGATTGGAATAGTACATTCTCCTACGAGTCAAATTGGCATATCGATTTCGAAAATGGTACTTACTTCTCATGCGAGCCTCGAACGCTCTTTGAGATCTACCTTGTAGATGCTAACGGAACCGAAGTCTATACGTCCAGTGCATACCCATACGAAGAGTTTGTTTCCACGACGGAGCAATACTACTACGTCGAAGACCTAGATGGAGTTCGACATTATGTCGATTCATACAGGCAGCTTCCTATTTTAGATATTGTAATTGCTGAAGGTTGGGACGTCTGGGACAATGATGGCAATGCTACTTTCCATTACTTCGTGAATGGAACAGAAATCATTGAACCATACATGGGTGGACACAGTGGAATTTATGCTATGGTGTTCACAAATAGTAGCTATGCAGGCAAGTACTTCTTCAGATATGCTATGTATGATAACAAAGTGTACAATGTAACCTACGAAGGTTCTGCATATTCCGTTGCTGCTCATCATGACTACATCTATGAGATTGGTAGTTTTGAAGGTCAAGCTTATGTCTACAAACTAGCACCAATTGAGAGTGTTACTTTCAAGAATTTCCATGAGATAATTGTTGGAAATCCAAGATGGGCTCTCTGGGGCATGAAGAGTTGGGACGTATCTGAAACCAATAACGCACTAGACTTAGATGGTGATGAATCAACAACTGATGATCAATACTATATCCTCTCAGAATATCAATCCACGAACAGCTACAATTCATCTTGGAGCCGAATGTGGGTTAATCTACAGTGGGACCCCAATGGAACACTTTACGGTGATGAGATGAACACATACTCATGGATGGGTGTTGAAACTAACACTTGGTCCTATGAGTGGCAGGATACATACTTTTGGTATCATGCAGACGACCTCACACCTGTTGGTGCTGCAGAGTGGTCAGTCATTAACTCAACCATCTTTGATGCTGAGGGACTTCCACAGCCTGGCTATTGGGATATCTCCTATATGGCTCGTAATGTCACTTGGGCTGACATTATTGCTGAAGCAGAAGCTAATGGTTGGGATTGGTACGATCAAGATGGACAGACTTGGACTTGGTTATCCTTTGGAGTTGGTCAAGATTACGGTGTCGATTCTGCAACAGGTTGGTCTTCAATCAATCTACGATACGAGTATTCAGGATTGATGCTATGGGAAGATCTTGACAACGATAACGTATTGGATGCATACATGACCAATCCTGGTGATGGTGAATTGACTCACTACTTTATCCCTGATACTGTAGATGAAGTCAGCTTTCATACTCCAGGAGTTGCATTAGGAAACACAGATGAATCTGGTAATCTAGTACTGGGTGTAGAGGATGAAGTGACTTGGGGTGTAACATTCCACGATGTGAATGGGACAACCTTCCCATTCAATACCTACGCCTACTGGGACTGGTACAGCGGTGTCGTGACAGGAAGCGATTTTAGAACATTCGATGAGCGACCAACCAAGGTCACCATTGATGAGATTTCGTTCCTTGTACACTTCCAAGGTCAGATCAACACAACTCTAGGTGCGACGAGCAATTACGCAACCATGAAGGTCGATAATACTGTCGGTCAATGGTATATCGATGGTCAAGCAGGCCACAGCGATCTAGCAAACCGTTCTTTGGCTCTCAATTATCTTGCTGATGTTAGTACATCAGAATTCAAGGTTGAGAACTCCACAGTTTCACAGGAAGAAACTGTTGTTTCTGATCGGTTTGAGATTGGTGATGATACTACTCGTTTTGCAGAAATGATTATGGGTGGAGTTACTTACGAGTGGGCTTATGACCCGTACAATGCGTACAATGTCACAAGTCAGACTACTCGAGCAAGTACTTTCACGAGTGCATACCAGTCTGATGACGGTAAATCTGCTACCTCTTGGTCATTCTCGAATACACAGTACTATGTGTCAATTGGATTCCCATCTTGGGATGGTTACTATGTCTATCAGGACCCCGTCTTTGTTGGCTATATCAGCAACTCTGGGGACCCTGGTGGAGTAGAATTCTCTTCGATGAGTATCTATCCTGAAGTACCATCTTCCACCGATAGTGTAAGTATTGATGTTGACTTAGTCACATCTCTAGAAATCGATAGTGTTGCCCTTTACTACAGCACTGATGGATTCAACTTTGATAAACAAACGAATATGGATGAGACATATGTTAACCATTGGAGTGGTTCAATCGAACCATATCCAGAGAATACACAGGTCTGGTACAAGGTTGTTGTCGAAACTGTCACATCAGGAACGTACGAATCCACTGTCGGATCTTACATTGTGGGTGTGGGCTCTGTTACAACCACTACTATTACCACCACTACCACCACTACTACTACATACACTGGTGGATTTGGAGATGGACTCTCAATTGAGATCATCATGATGATTGGCGGTATTGGTATTGTTATTGTGATTCTCGGAGTCATGGCTAAGCGTCGTAAGTAGAATAAGAAAGAGGGGTAACTCCCCTCTTCCTCTCTCTTTTCTATGAGTGCACTTCTAGACTTTGAGTTATTCAAGTCACTGAACTTGCACTCTGTCTTTTTCTCTGCATCACCTCTTGAATTGCCATGAATGCCTCCTCTGTCCCATATCTATTCTCTAACTTCTTCAGTTT
>JAUWOU010000004.1 GCA_030612005.1 Candidatus Thorarchaeota archaeon
ATCTTTGGAAAATCATTTCTGCTAGAAGTGACTCGTGGTTGTGGACATTCATGTAAATTCTGTTTAATTGGGCACATTTGTCGTCCCCGAAGAACTCGATCTTTGAGCAAATTAAAAGAACTTGTTAAGATAGGATTAGAAGAAACTCCAGTTAGGAAAGTTTCTCTGATTGGTTCATCTTTAGGGGACTTGGATAGGCTGGAGGATCTTGTCTGTTGGATTGTGGATCAGGATGTGGATGTATCAGTACCATCACTTCGAGCTGATTCTGTCACCCCGAACCTTTTGAAATGTCTTGTAAAGAGCGGACAACGTACACTAACCATTGCTCCAGAAACAGGTTCATCAAGACTTAGGAAGATAATGGGTAAAGGTCTAGATGACGATGAGATTGATAATGCTGTAAGACTGGCTGAAGCAGCAGGATATAGCTCACTAAAGATGTATTTCATAATCGGACTGCCTGGTGAAACAGATTCGGATGTGAAAGATACTGCAACAATGATTCGGAATATTGCACAGCATTCAACGATGAGAATCACTGCAAGTGTGAACCCGTTTGTGCCAAAGGCTCAGACTAGATGGCAACAAGAACCCCAGCCAGATATCGAAGTACTTCGAAACAAAATCAAACAGATAGAGGAGAAACTCAAGAATGTACCAAGAGTCACTCTTGAAACTCTTGACCTGAGAGGCGCACGAGTCCAAGCAGCCCTCTCTATTGGAGATAGGTCTCTTGGAAAGGTTATACAAGCAGCTGCAACTTATGGTGGATACGGTGGTTGGAGAAGAGCTGAGAAAGAGTCTGGTATTTCCTTTCTTACCTTAGCCAATGATACAGAACATCTCTCAAAGGGATTTCCTTGGGCATATTTGAGAGAATAACACATCTACGCCGTCTTGGCAAACCTCTTAAGTCGAATATTGGAAATGACTCTTGGAGAAGCCATGGTCATAATTGACCGAGACCTTCTGGTGAAGACCAATGTCTGAAGACGAAGATTTTCGTCGGGACTTCCCGGCTCTGAATAAAGAACTAAAAGAAGGAAATACACGGTCCTTCAAGATAGACGGTGTTCGAACGATGTCTGACGAATCTACTGAATCAAAAGAGGAGAAAATAGCATATACTCCAGATGTCGTGGATTACATACGACGTTGTGATACATTGACTCAAGCAAATGAGATTGTCGAATTCTTGGTAAAACAGGATGAAATCTCTCCAGCACAGGGAAGAGCAATCAAGGCTAAATTGAAAGCTGATGGTATTCGTAGTTTTGGAGCTAAACGAGAAAAAGATCATTACTTACATCACGGTCTCGAATGAGAACCAATTCTCTAGTATCTGTATACATGTGAAAAACTTCACAATGTCATCAATCGAAGCAAGATTATTGCATGTAGGAGCATCAGTAGATTGAATTGATTTCTTCTTGCCACAGCTCCCAATCACTAAGATACGCAAGGTTGAATCTCCTACTAAGAGGACATACTCAACCACACCTGATTAAGTCAACCATAAAATCTATGATGATTTGTAGAGATTTTGATTCTTAGCCCAAGAGATTGTATCGGGATCACAACGCTTGAGTTCTCGCTCAGGAAAGTCACTAAGCAAGTCCCAACCAATATCTAGTGTCTGTTCAAAGGAACGGTCTTCGAACTCACCCTGGTTGATGAACTCTGCTTCAAACCGATCGGCAAACTTCAGATATTTTTGATCTCTCTCGGTAAGTGCCTCAGCGCCTACAACTGCCACCAAGTCACGCAGGTCACAACCTTCAGAGTAACCATAGTATAGCTGAGCCTGTACCTCTTTATGGTCAAATCTTGTCATTCCTTCACCAATACCTTCCTTCATCAATCGACTCAGTGAAGGGCCAGGATCTATTGGTGGATAGATACCTCTTCTGTGTACACTACGCCCAACAATGATTTGTCCTTCAGTAATATATCCAGTAAGGTCAGGAATAGGATGAGTCATGTCATCTTGTGGCATTGAAAGAATTGGCATCTGTGTAATTGTACCCTTTCGTCCTTTGATACGACCTGCACGCTCATAGATGAGACTAAGATCGGTGTACAGATAGCCAGGATATCCGCGCCTTCCGGGAATCTCTGACCTTGCAGCACTAATCTCACGTAGTGCTTCTGCATAATTTGTCATGTCAGTTAGAATGACTAGAACATGTAGATCTGACTCATAAGCCAGGTATTCTGCAGCTGTAAGAGCTGCTCGAGGAGTAATGATTCTCTCAATTGCGGGGTCATTTGCAAGATTGAGGAATAAAGCTGTATGTTCAAGAGCTCCAGTTTCTTCGAACGAGTCCATGAAGTATTGTGCTTCGGTTGCAGTGATACCCATTGCTCCAAAGACTATGGCAAAATCGCTCTCTTCACCTGGAATCTTAGCCTGACGGACAATCTGTGCTGCAATCCGATTATGTGGAAGACCAGAACCAGAAAAGATAGGTAGTTTCTGGCCACGAACCAGCGTATTCAAACCATCTATAGAAGAAAGTCCAGTCTGAATTGGTTGACGTGGATATTGTCTAGCGTAAGGATTGATAGGAGAACCATAGATGTCCCAATGATCTTCAGCTGTGAGTGGAGGTCCCTTATCGAGTGGATTCCCAGCTCCGTCAAGGACTCTTCCGAGAATCTCTGTTGACACAGGCAGGTGCATTGTTTCTCCTGTAAATCTGACAGCGGTAATGTCAGCATCAAGACCACTAGTTCCCTCAAATACTTGAATAATTGCTCTACCTCGACCGGTTTCAAGAACAGTCCCGGTTAGCAATTCACCATTTGGTGCACGGACCTTAACAACTTCATTGTAAGATACATCGTGAGTGTTTTCTACAATAAGAAGAGGACCACTTACATCTGAAACAGATCGATAGACAATGGAAGTATTAGACATCTGAGAAACCACCTTTGGTGTATTGTCAGTCAAAGTCAGTATTAGCTTGAGTTTTAAGAGTTGCGAAGTATCAATCAAATAATATATGGTGCAATATAGTAGAATGAAAGTATAGCGAGGAGTATCAGAGACCTGATTATCAAGGATTTACCTTGTGATTCCAAATCTCGAGCAGCTTTTGTGAAATAGAGGATTGCACCAGTAAGACAACAAATAGCTGCTACAGCATCACCAAGCAACACGATTGTATAGATTAGGTCGGCATCAGACATCCCAAAGAAATCTATCCAAACCGAGGTAGCACTCTCAAAGGTCACTAGTTCAACAGTAGCTAACTGTGCAAAGACATTGGCTAGTATTGGTCCTGCGAAATACAGAAAGAAACCAATTCCAACCAATAATTTTGCAAATCCATCAGCATATGTTGTTGTATAGATTATGAAGCCAATTAGAATGAAAATCAAGTATCCACGAAAAGCTATTGCATAGAGCGCATTGAGTATAAATGTAGCAATAGAAAGCCAATATTCAAGTGGTGTAAACTCGAAGGGAGATTGTGCCATCACAATAGATACTACTTCTGGAAGCATTGACCTCACAATATGAGATTAGCATTATCCAATATAACGACCACTCATAACAGTTCAGATTGAAGAATTCTGAAATCATCTTTCATCAGGTCTTTTACACTGGAAGAACGAAGAGCAGCTGCAGGATGAAATGTCATAAAGTAAGTCCTACCTTTAGCCTCAAAGAACCGACCATGTGACTCTGT
The DNA here is from genome assembly GCA_030612005.1 of Candidatus Thorarchaeota archaeon. Lineage (GTDB taxonomy): Archaea > Asgardarchaeota > Thorarchaeia > Thorarchaeales > Thorarchaeaceae > SMTZ1-45. The sequence continues at coordinate 3,699 of JAUWOU010000004.1, forward strand.
TACTTTCCAGGGACCAACCATTGAAGAGATTGATACTCTGCCTAAGAGAACAAGTATTCGAGGATTAATCAGTTCAATCTGTTTTTCTACATACGGTCTGCACAACTCAATCTCTATCCTCTTTGGGGTCCTATTCTTTGGTGGTCTGCATTTGAGAATGGAAGAAATGAATACATCTTCTCTGGAGAAACCAATCTCCTCAATTATAGAAATGAGAAGTTTGCCAGATCTACCAATAAATGGCTTTCCAGTTTCATCTTCTTGAGCACCTGGAGCCTCTCCAATGAAGAATAATTGTGCGTTTGCAGGACCTTCTCCTGGAACAGTATTAGTACGTGTTTCATGTAAAGGACAAAGTCTACAACTATGTATTATTTCATGGAGGTCTTTCAATTCTTTTTCGAGTGTCATTTCATTATCCTACTATCCAGCTAATGGGATAAAGTACACTTAGTTTAAACCACTGGCTCCGATAAGAGCCCTGAATCAGAGAGTTCTTGTAATAATGATTTAAACTCGCGTTCCATTTTCTTTTCGACAGCATCCATCTGTTCTTCATAGGTATCCAAAGGAGTAATCTTCATCCGTGCGATATTATCCAAAACACTCAGGTCTAAGATTCTTTTTACTTGAACTCCCATTTTGACTGCTGCGGCCATCCTCTGTGTAAATCCAATGATGACTCTGAGCATTCGGTAGGTCTTACCAATAGGAGAGTATGTATCAATCTCATGAAGAGCACTCTGAGTCAGAAAATCCTCCTTAATCATCCTAGCAGCTTCAAGGATGGCACGTTCAGACTCAGGAAGAGCGTCTGGTCCTACGAGCTGTACGATTTCTCGTAGTTCCTGGTCTTTCTGCAAAAGTGCAAGAGACTCTTTAACTAATTCTGGCCAATCTTCGCCGAGATTTTCTATGTGCCATTTTTTCAATGTGCTATGATACAACGAATAACTAGTGAGTGTGTTAATAGCTGGGAAGAATCGTCTTGCGGCTAGGTCCTTATCTAATGCCCAAAATACCTTGACAATTCTCAATGTTGCCTGAGTTACTGGTTCTGAAAAATCACCACCTGGAGGTGATACAGCTCCACAAATTGTGATTGAACCAAGTCTTTCATCAGAAGCCAGTGTCTTCACTCTACCACCACGTTCGTAAAATTGAGCAAGACGCGAACCAAGATATGCAGGATAACCTTCTTCTGAGGGTAGTTGACCAAGCCTTCCAGAAATTTCACGAAGTGCCTCAGCCCATCGTGATGTGGAATCTGCCATGAGAGCAACATCGAACCCTTGGTCTCTGAAGTATTCTGCAATCGTAACTGCAACGTAAATTGATGCCTCTCGAGCAGCTACTGGCATATTGGAAGTATTAGCTATCAGAACGGTACGTTCCATTAGCGGTCGTCCGGATTTTGGATCTTTCAAGCTAGGCCATTCCTCAAGTGCCTCAGTCATTTCATTTCCTCGTTCCCCACAACCAACGTACACAACCACTTGAGCGTCTGCCCACTTAGCGAACTGGTGAAGGGTAACTGTCTTCCCTGTACCGAAACCTCCCGGAATTGCACCGGTACCTCCTTTTGCTTGGGGCATAAAAGTATCAATAACACGCTGTCCAGTCAATAGAGGTGTATCCATCGGTGCGCGATCCTTGAATCCTCTACCTACTCTGACTGGAGTACGTTGCATCATAATAACATCATGAATATCACCATGACTATCTTTTACCTTGCAGATTGTTTCAATTACTGTATATTCATCTTCAGAGGCGATTTCTACAACTTCACCCTGAACACCGACAGGAATCATGATCATTGTTGTGAGGATACCTGTTTCAGGTACTTTACCAATAATATCTCCTGGTGAAACCTTGGCGCCAACCTCAACTGAAGGTTTGAATTCCCATTTCTTCTCTTTGTTAAGTGCATCGACATTGAGTCCCCTTGAGATGAAATCACCAGACATTTCCCGTAGTTCAGGAAGTGGACGCTGAATGCCATCATAAATAGCTCCAAGAAGTCCAGGACCTAATTCAACAGAAAGAGAATCTCCAGTACTTATCACGGGTTCTCCCGGTGCAAGACCAGAGGTTTCCTCATAGACCTGAGCTGTGAACTCCTTGTCACTTACCTCGATGACCTCCCCAATCAGTTTTTGGGTCCCAACTCGTACTACTTCATACATTCGAACAGAAGGTAATCCAGAACATTTTACAACTGGGCCCGCAATGGTTTCAATTCGTCCTGTCGATTCAGTCATGGTTTGTATCTCCAACATTTTGCGATTAGATATTGATCTCGATTCCCACAGCACGTCTAATAAGTTCCTTCAATATTGCTTCATAAGTACCAGTAGATCCAGTTCTATCTGAAATCAGTAAAATCACAGGTACAGGGGACTGTGAGAGTTCAACGACTGTGTCTTCCACCTCTTTAGCAAGAGGCTCCGTGATGATAATTAGCCCCATATTAGGGTCTCGAAAGAAGGAGAGCAGTAATTCTCTTGTTTCATTAGGAGATTTAGGAGTTGCACATTCACTGACTCCGACTAATCGGAATCCTGTAACTGTATCTATATCACCAATGACAGCAATCTTATCAGACATGAGACCATCCAACTAATTTTGACTTGCGCCTTGTTTCTAAGGTCTATTAAAAAGCATTTGGAAATTGACCGGTGACATGTTTCATCGTGTCAACTTGTAAACGCGGAGATTATGTGTCCTTCTTCAACGAGTGTCCAACAATATAGACATTTAAGCTGGATTGGCTTGTGTGATATGACTTGGTACTTGCTATGAATTGGCTCTCGTTCTTTATTGGTGACACATCTCTGATTAGGACACTTCATGATATCAGTTAAAGTGTCTGGGAGCTCAATTTGGATCTTTTTAATTAGTTTATTGTCTTTGATTAGATTGATTGTTGCTCCGGGTGCAACAAGAGCAATTCGAGCTACTTCTTCGTCTTTGAGAAATCGATGTTCAACCTTAACAATGTCCTTCTTCTCAATCTTAGAGCTGCTTATGTTCATTGCCAGAGATACAACATGACCATCCTCACCAGTGATTCTTAGAATCTTAAGCACCTCTAGAGCCATTCCTGCCTTGATGTGGTCAATAACGGTTCCATTGTGAATTTTCACAATTCTGATTTTATCGTCTCCAACTTCAGACATATCAAATCACGCGCAGGTCCGTCCTACTAATCACTCTTTTTTAGACTTTCCTCTTTTCATTCTGAATATACAAAGGCGAAGGTTGATATGGACAGCATAGGAGCAGTCCCAGAAGACGGTGATACTGTTTTGGTTCTCGAAGGTCTTGGTAAATCACTTAACTCGGCTCTGAAGAAACTCTTTGGTGCAAATGTCATTGACGAGGAATTGGTAAAGGAGCTTGTCAAAGACATACAACGAGCCCTGCTAGTAGCTGACGTCGATGTCAACCTTGTAATGGCAATCACTAAGAGAGTAGAAGAGCAGGCATTAGATGAAAACTTGCCTAGAGGAATTTCTCGACGAGAACATGTCATTCGTGTAGTCTGGGATACTCTTGCATTCTTTCTTGGAGAAAAAGCTGTACCACTGACCATCAATCCTGGGAAGCAAAATCTAGTAATGATGGTGGGTATTCAGGGTTCGGGAAAGACTACGACAATTGGAAAACTAGCCAGATACTATCAGAAGAGAGGGATTAAGACAGGGGTTATCTGTGCAGACAATTTCAGACCGGGAGCATATAATCAGTTGATGCAGCTAGCTGAGAAATCAAACGTACCTTTTTGGGGTGATGAGGACGAGAAAGATGCAGTCAAGCTAGCGAAGAAAGGATTCAAAGAGATGAAGAAGAAGGGCATTGAATTAATTCTCTTGGATACTTCAGGTCGCCATAAAGAGGAAAAAAGTCTCATAAAGGAGATGCGTGATATCTCCAAATCTGTTAAACCCCAAGAGATTATTCTTGTTATTGATGGTACTCTGGGACAACAGGCAGGAGTTCAGGCAGAAGCATTTCGTAAAGCAACTCAGATTGGATCAATCATAATTACAAAATTAGACGGTAGTGCAAAAGGTGGCGGAGCAATATCCGCAATAGCAGCAACGAAGGCACCAATCAAGTTCATTGGTCTGGGAGAAGGAATGGATGCAATAGAACCTTTCAATCCAACCAAATTTGCTGGTCGTCTACTTGGAATGTCAGACATTGGAGGCTTAATTGAAAAAGTCAAAGAGGCTGAAATCGAGGTTGAAGATGACGTTATGAAGCGTATCATGAAGGGACAATTCACTCTGAAGGATATGATGGCTCAACTCAACCAATTGAAGAAAATGGGTCCAATTGGAAAAGTGATGGAAATGCTTGGTCTCCAGTATAAACTTCCAGAAGGTATGGCTGAGGTTCAAGAGGAGAACATGAAGAAATGGGAAGTTATCATGAACTCCATGACAAAGGAAGAGATGGAAGAGCCCAAACTCATCAAAGCAGCAAGAGTCAAACGTATTGCTAAGGGTTCAGGTACATCTTTGAAGGATGTGAGAGACCTCCTAAAACAATACGACCAAATGAAGAAAATGATGAAACAGATGGGAAAACAACGTCGTGGAAGGAAAGGAGGCATTCCAGGTCTTCCAGGCGGTCTACCGGGAATGTAAACTGGAATTGGGATGACAATGCGACATTTCCTGATCCTATTTGATGACATTCCTATTGACAAGATATCAGTAAAATCAGGCAATAATTCTCCTGAAGTTATCACAGCAGCAAGATGTGTGAATGTAGGACTTTTCATTTCAGGAAATCTACGAAGAGATGTAGTAGTATCTCTAGCTAAAGGAACGCCGGATGACTTGAAACTCATCTCATTCCCAGGAGCTAGTCTGAAACGTGTTTCACCTGATGAACGATCAATCTCGTTCTTTCTAATGAAAGCCATTTCAATTGCTGATGGGTTATTGATGGATTCTTTTGAAATAATGGATAATGGGATTGAAGTGAGAAGATTTAACTTGAAGAATTTCTTCGAATCACTAAATCCCGATAGAGTCTATATATCAACCTCAGAGATTTCCTCTAACACCATAAATGTTACAGAGTATGAAAATTCACTACTAATCTACTCCATTGGAAAACAATTCGAATCATTACAAGCAGATGGCAAATGGACACAAGTAGAGCTACCCCATTTTCCACATCCAGAGAGATTCATTCTGGATGTCAATATGATAGTAGACAGAACCTCTTCTTGAACACGAAGAAAGCTTCATAAAAACCCATACCTTACAATTGTGAGTGAACTGTAAGAGACTCCTGTGTTCCACCTTTCTCACGACTGCTGTCGCCAGCATCTGAAAGACCTGAGTCATCCAAAGAGTCGCAAGCTTTGCCCCTCTTCACTGGAACATCGTTCCTCCGATGGGACTTGGCTTCTGTCCGCTGCATTGACTCACACGCACCAGTAGGTGTGATAGCAGTCGGTGTTTCCACAGCATTTACCATGGCAGGGTCTTCACTCCTCGCAAACGACTCAAGAGTCGCCTGGTCATAGGGGTCGGCCACGGACTCCCCTTTCAAGGCTGGTGTCCTCTGGGGGAGTGCGGACTTCCCATGAGAAGAACGAGTCTTCCTCCGGGCTTTCAGTATGGCTCTATCTCTAGGAGTGAGCCACATCCCTAGTCCGTTCTCATTTCTCAGTGAAGGAATGAGCATAATAAGGCGCTTTCCAATGTTGATGGCGCCATTCAGGTCGGCGTTCAGTTTTTGTCCACAGGTGGTACAGATGAAGAGGTTCTGTCTGGGTCTCTGTCCCTTGTGTCCACACTTGTGACACATGATTGACGTCCATTGCTCAGGGACTGCCTTGAACTTTTTGGGGTTGAATCCAAGGGATGTAAGCTTGTGTTCTAATTTATCACGGACTCTCGCAAAGGCCCAGCGATGGATCATCCCTCTGTACCTTCGTCCTCTATAGTTACCTTTTCGAGCAGTATTCCTGATTCCCTTCAGTTTCCCAATTGACACATAGAGGTCATATTGCCTAGTCATCTCTCTGATGTAAGCAGAGATATCTTTCACAAGCTTCTTGTCATGTTCTTTACTGACACGTTCGCGCTTTCCACTTAATTCCCTAAGCTGGGCAGTTGCTCTATCAGGATTTCCACCCTTGGTAATGAGTTGTTCCTTCTCTCGTTGAAGGGAAGAAACTCTCTCATCCAAGTTTTTCATACGCTGGAGCTTGTCTGGCTGTTTCCAGTATCGAATCTGCCTGTAGCCCTTCCTTGTGAGAAGGACTGAACATGCAGCCTTGTTAATCCCAAGGTCGATGGACAATACAGCAGGGGGTTTTCCAGTAGAATCGATTTTCTCAACAGCGAGAGTCACCGTGAAGATAGCCCACCACTTCCGACGAGAATCCTTGAATATTCGGACTGTCTTGACCTCCCCCTCTTTCATCCGATTGAGATGGAAGGAGGAGATGGAGAGGGGAATCATGAGTTTGTCGTGACGCTTTCTCTCTTCAGAAACTGAATCCAAAGAATCTCTAAGCTTCAACCAGTGACGAATCTCAAGATTTGGATTATAAACCAACTTGAAACGTTTGTTAAAAGCAAAGCGTGGGATCTTCCGTGTGGAATATCCCCTAGTACGTAATGGCTTTGCACCACCCCGTTCAAGATAGCTCTGCCACATGGCAATAGCTGTATCTCGACACTCCTGAAACTCATTTACAGAGATGTTTGGAAACCTAACTTTGAAGTCATGAGGTACATAACTTCGGTCCGCCTTTCCTTTAGAAGCAGTCAGGGTGAGTTCTTCCAATTTTGAGGTGTCAATTCTCGTTCGTTTCTTACCTGTCAGTAACTCTTCTTCACACCTTTCAATCACTCCTAGATACGCCTTGATGACTCTACTATCTCTACCAGTTATCCGGTTGAGGCGAGTCTTCTGATTATCAGTCATCGAGTCCCATCTGATTGGAACCTTCACACTGATTATTGTACCCTTGGAGCGACCCATTCATTTCACCTGAGCTGATTTAAACTTCTGACCTTTCTCTTTCGAGTTCACTCCCATCTTTGTTCCCAAGAGTGGTTATGTACTCGTACTATTTTCTATTACATTAACTGATTTAAACTTATGAAGCAAAAATACAAATTGACCTGATTCTCTTAACTAATAGAAAATAATACACTAAACGTATTGCAAACAAATTATAATTACTTATAAATAAGCGTACATACTACTAACTGCCTTGGTGGAACCCAAAATGAAGGAAATATGGTGTTTTCTGGATCATACAGGATGGTTCAGAAGTGTATTAGAAGCCAATAGATTCACCTTATGGAACGAGGTAATTCTTGAACTACAGGAATATGGGGTCCACCCCAGTAAAGATGCTAAAATATTATGTACGTCCGTACATAATAAACAAATTTCTATGTACGTGTGTACAGAGTGTACCGATTTTTCTGTACAACCGTACAGAGGAGGTATGAATCAATGACTACAACACAATTAGAGACCCATCCCCCTCTAGATGATATTCAAGAGTTCAGAAGATCCGAGTCAAACACAATCTACATCAAGAGCCCAATCGTGCAAGGAGTAGCTGGACTATTGATTGGTTCTGTCTGGCGTGTGGACTATTCTGATAGATCAATACGTCTACTTAATTCTAATCTCATATCACATCATGAGAAGGTTCCTCTTACTCCGTTTTCCATCCCTGATAGACATCTCCGTGCTGTTCGAAAGATTGGGGCGGCATTGTTCAATGTGCGACGATTTGATAGACTATTCCTTATTGACAAGACTGTTTCATCAATAGGGTATGTCGTCAATCGAGATGACGAAACTCGTCTGTTTGTAGACCGCACAGATGCTGAGTTGTATGTTTCCCAGATAGGTGAAGGCGCAGAGATAGTGACCCAACCACTAACGAAGAAGACAACCCGTAATGCTCAGAGGAATAGTGCAGAGATTCGGACTGAGATGCTTCGACTGATGACTCAGTTCATGACCGGGACGGGTGCATTGAGGCAACTCAAGACCCTGAAAGAAAGAGGGGTAGACCCCAAAGAACTAGAGAAGATCTGGTGTGATGCACATGAACAAGACAATATCCCAGCTATCCTTGGGACGTTCCTCTACGAGTAAGGAACAGAAAATCCTAGGTATGAGGATGGTTCCGGCGCAGCCTGCAAAGGTCCTAGCTAATTCCATCTACGCAGGTTTAGCAGCTCTTGTCAGGCTTGCAGAACGACGCGTGACAAAGGACCCTGAGGTCATCCGTCTGTTCAATGAGATCAAGCAGATGTGGAAAGAAGCATGTGCCGAGTATAAGCGATTGAAGAAGATGGGAATCCCTGACTTTTCACTGATTTTGAACATTGAGCATAATATGAGAAAGAACTACCTTGGGATGCTATGGTACAGTACACGACCCTTTGGAAACACAGAATACAAGCGAGTCTATCGATGGAGAGAAGGGACCATCGGACCACTCAATGAACTCCTCAACTATGCAGGGGCAGAACTGAGGAGTGTCGCAGCCAAATACTACAGCTTCCCTTTGGTGCAATATTATCAGGTCAGAGAACTTTCAGACAAAAGGGTGGATTTTGTCCACAAGAGCGTTGCACCGAAGTATCCTCCAGAGAAGGGAGTGAAGGTCTCGTGGACAGCAGCTTATCCAGGGAACTCAAAGCATCCTCTTGTCCGTGTTAGACACTCCACCCTTCCGGAGATGGACTTTATTGACATGATACGAGCTCATGTGATCGAGCTGGTCCGTCAGTGTTTCATACATAATGTTCCAAAGATGGCCTCCAGGAGGTATATTCGACTCCTCATCTATAGACTGCAACCCTTCCTGGACTGGGTGTATACTGATAGAGCTCAGGGGCGAGGAAAGTTCTGGCCAGATGCAGACAAGGTCCTTCGTGAGATGGTCCTTGAGGTGCGAGCAAGATACAGCAGGCGCTTAGGAAGGACTCCACGACTCACCCATCAGATTGAGTCTGGTTCAAGGAAACCCTCGATGGCGGACATAGTGACTCAGATCAACAAAGCCTACAGACAGGACACTTCCAAAAAGATGAAGCAGACTACCAGTGAACTTCTGAAGTTGATGGGTTATTCTGTAGATAAGAAGAGAAAGACACTCACACTGAGAGCAGACACCTCACCTGCCATGAAAAAAGCACTTACAAAAATTGCTAAAGATATGAAGTACAAAACCAGAGAGGTCAAGGAGTTCAAAGAACCTATCAAATCTGCCCTTACTGATGATGATGCACAGGACCTCTATGATAATATCCTCAGTCTGAGCCAGCGAGAGGGGAATGACTGGCATAGAGTACTCTTTGGAGATATGTTCCACCCCTCATCCCTGCGACAGCTTGTCTATGCTGGGGACAAATTTCTGGATGATACATCGGAATACTTGATCGCAGCTGAGGTCCCTGTGAAGAGTATCTCTGGGAGTGGACAGGCAGATATTGTGGTGTCAGTACGACGGTCCGTTGTTGGAGAAATTCTATACACCCCGATCGTGACGTTTGATGTCAAGACAAAGACTGGAATAAACTGGACTATGCGCGGAAAGCAACCGCGAACGAAGAAGGAAGACTCGCGGATTCCAGGGCTTGTTGTTCGAAAGCGAGCATTGACTTCCACTGAGTGGTCTCGAATAGTCAATAGTACACCTAGCCCCACAGAACTCTCACAACTCCAGAGCTATGAGTCTGGTCTGCTAGAAGAGTATAGGGAATTGGTGAAGCAAGATCCAGACCACCCTAAGACCCTCTGGAAGGGAATCGTGCTATTGGACAGTGATGAGGACCGTGAAACTCTATTCACCCTCCTACCGGAACTTGTGAAATCAGTCATCAGCGACCTGAAGACTGGTCCATCCCCAGACGGACGGACCCTGTACACACTGAATTCACAAGGAGTTAAAAAAAGAGGGCAGTATAAGTTTGGCATAGTCTTGCTTCCAGCACTGGGACCGCACCATCTGCTTAAGCAGGCAATACCCATTGAATCTATCATTGAAGATGATCCCTTCAGAAACAGGGTCAAGGATGATGTCCACTTCACCCTGTATCTGACAGTTCCCTCTGGAGGGTCTTCTGGTGAGTCTGCAGCATGGATATCGCGCAACTGGCATCTTTTACACTATCTGTCTGACCTTAGAGAAACCTCTGAAAGACAGAATATCAAGTGGTTAGATCTGACTGGGGTACTCGCAGAGAGCGGTGTACGTCTTCAACGACTCCGTCTCGTTGGAGACCAGAAGCCCAGGAAGTTATCAAGAAGAAGGTTGGAATCCCTCCAACAGCTAACAGAAGAGATTGAATTCCATGACCTCAGTAGCAATCTCAAGGAGTACTTCTTCTCGGATGCTACCACTGCCATTGAGGAGCTTGAAGCACAGATAAGAGAGTGTATACAGCAGGCATCAGATGAGAGGTCTATTATCGTCGTAGATGGATGGCCCCAGCTTCGTAATATCATCCCCTCTCACATGGACTCATTATTGAAGACCTTAGAACATAGGATCATCGAGTGGCTGCCAAAGGAAGATGCAGAGGTCATCTGGCTTGATAGACCAGTTCCTGTCCCGATACTGTCTGCTACCTATCAGTTGCACAGGATGACTCCCCTACCTCACGACTCACCCAGATGGTTTCTCCTTGATGAGGTCATATGGAACCTCCCGACCTCTCCCCGAAATTTTGGATGGAGAACCCCTCGAAGGGAGGACATCAGGGTCATTGCACAGGACACTCCTACCTCGAATAAGCCAAGGGTGCTATCCTTCGGAGTTCCACACTTGAAGGGGTGGGCACGACGGTTTCGAGCAGACTCTAAGAGAGAGCGGACGGTTTCAGTGGATGAGGTGTTTGGTGATAATGAAACCTATGGGCGTGCGTTCTACTCTGCATCGTATGTAAAGGTCGGTCTTGGCTCTAGAAAGATCATACTTGATGATATCTACAAGTTAGTACCCAGTCTGAGTAGAGTCCGTGATACACAGAAGGGGTCTTCAGATGAATCATCGAAGAATAATTCTCAATCAAAGTATAGAGTGAAGAGACAGATTCTTGGAAAGACCTCATCCTCTAGGGGAATCTGGGATCGAGTGTCCTTCATTCAGCAAAATATGGAGCCTCACCGAGGTCGACTTGGCACATATTCATCCATTGAGGATATCACCAGGGGCAAGGTCAGGAAACCCTCCCGTGAAACCCAACTAGTATCAAGAACATCACGACGACCTCCGGTTGTGCGACCAACTCCTGTAGAGTTAATAGACACAGACCAGACCCGACATGATGAGATCCTTCGTATAAAAAGAACTGTAGAGTTCTTGCTGCCCAAGTGTGATATTTTTGATGAATACTGGGAGGGTGTTCTGAAGAGTACGCTCAAGCTCTGTAAGAAGTATCAGAGGGGAGAGAATACATCTCTTGATACCTTTGACCAGCTACAGAAACTCTATGCGAAGCTTGAGGGCTCCCGAGACCTCTGGAAGGACCTCTCATATGAACGAAGATTTGGTAGCGGTCGTGAACAGATCCCTCGAAGTATACTCTCCGTAGTACGAGAAAAGCCAGAGCTCATCACTAGGTATGGGATTCCACTCTTCCTATTACTTCAAGGAGTAATGAGTGAGGACGACTCAGAGTCTTTGAAGGTCCATGTACCTACCCTTTGGAGCGCAGTGGCAGACTGGCAATGGGTGCACATGGGTTTCAACCCCCAGAATGACCAGCAGGGACTTGCACAATATAGATTTGATATTCCTGCCCTATGGTCAAATCTTCTCTGGAGAGCACAACAACTCGCCTCAGGACCTGTCAAATCTAGGCTTTTTGAGAGTCACAAGATTGGGGAACTTATTCCAAGGGGTGATGACCAAGTGTGGCTGGTCTTTCAGGAAAAGCCAAGGAGTGAGAAGATGATTGCAGGACTCCTCACTGGAGTCAACATGACTGCTCCACTACGGGGTACTTATGAAACAGTAGTAGACCTCGGTAAACTAGCAGCTTCTGTTGATTACACCCTGGATGAGTCTTCTGATGAACGACAGACCATCATCATCACTCGATTTGATGGGATGGACCTCCTTTGGGCAAAGCACCTGGAAGAGATTGATGATTCGGATTGGGCGCTCCTTGGAAAGATCAGATACAGAGCACCGAAGGAGGGGATAAGTGCTCCAATCAGAGGAGTCACTATCTCAGGGGTACCGAAAAAGGTCATTGAAAGAATACCATTTCCTGATGATACTGCCATTCCCTCAGACCTCAGAGTACGAGTGGATGAGAGTCTGAAACAGATCGTGAGTGATGCAGACCCAGTTCAATCAGTGCGTATCAATGTCACTATCAATGAAGAGTCGGGTTCGTATCTCATCAATCTAGTGGGACAAAATGAGGAACTCCTAGAGGAACTAGAATATGAAACTACTGATGAGGTGATCGGTTTCTTACGAAGTCCGATGACCAGGGGCGATTATTATCAGGCAGAGGATGGTCGGCTGTATTCTTGGAATCCCCTGAAGGACGTTTCGTATGATGATGAGGTTGAAACAACAAATGGACTGTTGAGTCTGACCTTCCTTCGGCCACGAGTGGAGAATGAGCTATTTCTCAATGGAACATATGTCCTTCCGAGGACTGCACAGGAAGTCATTGAAAGTGAGTTGGGTGAGGAAGTCGTCATGGTGGCAACACCGGACCTGGCCCGGTATAGGAAGGGTTGGAAACGGTGCTGGAATGTCTGGTTCATGAAATCTGATCTTGGCGAGGGAATGCGGTCAATGGAACAGGTATCCTGTACAATCTATGATATTGCATTACTCTTTGAGTGTGAGCAGATATTCGATGTTGATATGAAGAAACACTATCCAACATGGACATCAGTCAACCATCTAGCTGAGGTCAAGATTCCAGATGAACTAATTCATCATAGTCGAATGGGACAGCATATGGATCTCAGAAACCTCGCTGAAAAGTATGGGTTATCTTATTAGTGGTAAATCTTACATATTTTCTTACATTTTGCGTTAGTTGCTATTTAGGAATCTATTATCTACGAAGAAACAGAAGACTTCATAATGTCATATTTTCCAGAATATACTTGACTCCTATTGCCTACTAATGTTACTCCAGAATTTGACAAGCAACGGCTTATCTACGAAGAAACAGAAGACATAGCGCAGCGGATAATAGAATTAGAAAAACTTCTGTCTCTTGCCCCACGCCATAAGGGTGGGGAACGAATGGTAGGAGACTACCGAAAGAAACTAGCTCAGCTCAAGGCACTATTAGAGAAAAGACGAGAGCAAGATAAAGCCAGAAAGAGTGGAGGTACAGAAGAAGGAGTCGTTCGGAAAGAAGGCGCTGGACAAGTTTGCTTGGTGGGAGTAACAAATTGTGGAAAATCAAGCATCATTAACGCTGTGACAAATGCAACTTTTGACATAGGAGATTATCCATTTACTACACCTATACCAACTCCAGCAATGCTAACTTTGGAAGACATCAACATCCAACTTGTAGAACTACCAGGAGTGTTCAAAGGAAGTCATAAAGCAGGAATTGGCAGACAGGCTCTTGCAGTAGCTAGAAACACTGACTGTATCGCAATAATCATTGATTTGTCACAGGACATCGATACTCAGATGAATGTAATTCTGGGTGAATTGGATGCTGCAAGAATTAGGTTGAACAAGGAGAAGACTGCTGTTAGAATTGAGAGGGTTGGTCTCGGCGGTCTCATGATCTATGGTGCTCAGAATTATCAAGGTGATATTGAAGAAGTAATGGAATATCTAAGAGCACGCAGAGTATCAAACATCATTGTCAGATTCCAGAAACCAGCCACTTTCGAACAACTCTTGGATGCAATGGATGCGAGTGTTTCTTATGTACGCGCCATGGTAATTGCAACAAAGGGTGATTCGGAAGGATCTGAAGCAAGATTCAAAGAACTGGAAGAAAAATACAGTACAAGATTCGATATCATTCCAATATCTGCCGAAAAAGGAGAAAATCTTGATGGAATGAGTTGGACACTCTACAACCATCTTGATATTCTGAGGGTATACACCAAGATACCCGGACAGAAGAGGGAAAGGAAACCAATAGTCCTACCTGAAGGTTCAGTAGTTGAAGATGCAGCCGGTAAGGTTCACAAGGAGTTGTTTGTAGAACGCTTCCGGTCAGCTGTAATCCTTCGAGAAAATGACAAAATTAAACGTAGAGTTGTTGGTCTTAACTATCCACTCCAAGATGGCGACGTTCTTCAACTGGCACATAGTTAGTTGAATCTGGAGGCATGAATGTCCATGGAACTACCAAATATTGTTGTGGTTCTAGTTGAGCCTGAGGAACCTGGTAACGTTGGTTTTGTTTCTAGAGTCTTAGCGAATTTTGGTGTTCCAGAGTTGAGAATCGTGGGATGGGATCCACGGGAAGATATGACTGCACAAATCTTCTCCGTACGTGCAAACAATATTCTTGATTCTGCAGGTATTTTCGACGATTTACCATCAGCATTAGAAGATATAGAAGCGGCTTGGGCGACATCAGCAAGAGCAGGTAGAAATCATAGCGTAACCAGAGCTCTGGTTCCCCTCAAAGAGTTGCCTGACCCAACAAACCTTGAAGGAAAAATCGCTCTTGTCTTCGGAAGAGAGAGTTCAGGACTCACAAATGAAGAATTAGGTCTCTGTGAACTGGCTTTCACAATACCGACCTCAGAGGCGTATCCAAGCCTCAATCTCAGTCATGCTGTTGCGGTTGTTCTTCATCACTTGTTCTCAAATTATGGACTTGAGGAACCAAGTGAAATCGTACTACCCAGAGCAGCTACTCGAAAAGAACGAGATCAGGTAATGATCTTCTTAGATGAAGTAATCGATGGACTCAATCTGAAAGACTACAGAAAACCAATTGCAAAGCAGGTCTTCAGGAATTTACTAGGAAGAGCCTACATGACAGGACGTGAAGTGACTACCTTAACTGGTATCGCTCGAAAACTGTACGACCTTGTTAATGATTGCGAGAAGGTAGAAGATTAAATGCCATAACCCATTTTTCGTTTGAGTTCTGGGTCAATCTTGTCAAACACAATCTTGCATGGGGTTGGCATCTTGGGTGCCGCTTTCTTTAGTGCAGCCCTTGCTGCTTTGATGTGCTCACGGTTTGTACGGATTGTGATGAGAGCCTGCTTTGGTTTGACTCTAGCCGCGGAACCTATGACCTTGCCCCAAGCCCTTCTCATTCCATCCTGCACACGATCCGCACCAGCTCCAGAGATCATCTTGTTCTCTCGAAGGTAGTGGTAAGGCTTGACACGAATCCGAAGATGATAGTTACTCCTACCAGCATTTTTGTTCATATCACGGTTGGATGCAATACGTGCAGACTCAAGAGCCTGGTGTCTAATCTGGCATCTCTCAAGACCAATCAGAGATAATTCAACCTCAAATTCACCACCAGGATTGCCCATGTCAAAGCTGACTATACGGCTAGCTGGTCTCCGATGGATATACTTCTTCCTCACGAAGGCGGGTCGGTCGCACTCTCGATAACATTGTCCGGGACGTTTTCCCATAATCGTTCACCTGATATTGATGGTCTTGAGTTGCTAGACTCAACGCTTCCGCGAGATGTTTCAATAAAAGGATTATGGAGTGGATGGGAAATCGATAGGTAAGAATGGCGAATTTTGAAGTGCAGAGTAGCAAAATCGGGTTATAGGGGATTAAAACCAGCTGGTCTGAATAATTTGTGCGAAAGAAACTCTTGATTGGGACTAGAGTCTTGCACACGTTCCCATAAACAATGAGTGTTTCTTGATGAGCACCGTTTCGTCTGCTGGGTTTTCACCATGGTGATGTGATTTCTTTTGGACCAGCAAGATGCATCAACAAGAAACCAGTAGCTAGCTGTATAGGAATGGGACCAATGTAGACGAAGACTCCTGATGAGAGCATGACAGGTAATGTTGCTATCAGTGATATAATTGGCAGGACTAAAGTCAGAGCTCCAGCTACAAGTGTACTCCTTTTACTTGTTTTACCTCTTATGTAACGAA
The DNA here is from genome assembly GCA_030612005.1 of Candidatus Thorarchaeota archaeon. Taxonomy (GTDB): domain Archaea; phylum Asgardarchaeota; class Thorarchaeia; order Thorarchaeales; family Thorarchaeaceae; genus SMTZ1-45. Next base: position 19,812 of record JAUWOU010000004.1, read on the forward strand.
TCACCTGAAATGCGAAGATGATATTGAAAAAACCGAGCATAAGTCCAGCAGTCAAGGAGTAATAATTCAGCACCTGTAATCCACCTAAAGATGATTCAGGTGGATATATCGCCCAAAAGAGCGCATATATTGCTACACTCACGCTCATATGACCGTCATGACCGCCAAAACCATATAGAAAGGTTGTATACGGTGGCACCACTGTTGCCAATGCCATAATTAGTGAAGCATATTTACGTATGAGTCGTCCTTCCACATCTGACATGATTCTCTCCAACCACTACAGCCCATATTAGTTACAATTGATAGTTGTGAAATTATGATTTGAATTATTCGTTAACAATGAGTGTTTCTTAATCACTCCCAAGGAACATCCACTGGTTTTGGACTATATTTTCTGGCAATTAGTATACCCATAATAAGCTGAATCGGTATCGGTCCTATGAAATACGGGCCGATTGTAAGTAAATAGGGAAGATAGAGAAAGGTTTGATACAATGGAATTGCAAGAGTCAATAAACCTGCAATAATCGTCTTCCTCATGGATGTCTTACCTTGAATATGGCGTATAACCAGAACTGCGAAAAGAATGTTGAAGAATCCGAATATTGGTATCCACACCAAGATAAGAGGATTAAGGATGTGTAGACCATAGAACACACTACTTGGATCAACTGGCAAGAAAATGCCAAATATGGATGTTCCAGCAAGTTCCCAATTTGCACTAGGGGGAATGTATGCCCAAAGTACTGAATAGATCATGTTGCCCCCAATAGAGGCCATGCCCCCTGCAAGTGCATAGTAGAACACTGCAAATGGTGCAAATAGTGTTGTCAAAATACAAATAACAAGTACTGAAGTGGGAAACAGTTTTTCCTTCTTCTCTGGCAACTTTTACTCTTCCCTCCCAACAAATCGAAACTGACGGTAGCTGTATTTCAGTCTATCCAAAGTTCTTCTATTGCACTACCTTTGATGGCAATGTTGTGGAAAGATGTTTATGGACACACACTACTTCAAGACACCAGAGTGGTGAAGCGGTGGATGAGTGTAGAGGATAAACCGCCATCGAAAGAAAACAATTCTGCGATAACATCACAGAGAAGAAACTCTAAAGTTGAAACAATCTACAAGATTTTAGAAACTGTGCTTGTATCTGAGATTGTTTTATTCCTTTTCGGAGGTTTCTTTGTAACCAATATGGATTCAATTTCATTGCGTATTTTATACTGGATAGTGATACCATGGTCAACCCTGATTACGGGAATATTGTTTCTAATAGTACGCTATATGAAACGGAATTATCTTCGTGAAGAAGTTCCATCGTAGGGGTATCCCTCGTATGTGTCAGAAGATTTGTACTTGTAAATTATCCAGATGGTTGCTATAGTCCCCATAAGCACTATAAGATCGAATCCGGGCCAACCGAAGACTGATACAAAATATTGTACGAGTCCCACACTTGAGTCCAATGGATTAAAGCCATTATAGTATTCCCAAGAATCTAGATATCCATCTGCATCACTATCTGCAAGTACTGGACTTGTACCAATCACAAACTCTTGCAGGTTGTCCAAATTATCCATATCCGGGTCTAGATGACTGTCATCAACTAACGGATTGAGTGAATGTTGCACTTCCCATCCATCGGGCATTTGATCAAAATCGGAGTCAGGGTTGGTTGGATCCGTACCATATATGAGCAATTCAGCTGAGTCAGATAGCGCATCAACATCTGTGTCATTTGTCAATGGACTAGTACCCGCAAGATATTCATCCAGGGCCGAAAGGTCATCGTCATCATCGTCCTGTTGACTATCATAGACCAACGGATTCAGTCCATACTGAACTTCCCATCCATCCGGGATTGCATCCGAGTCGGTATCATTATTCAAAGGATCTGTGAAATAGATATACACTTCAGAACCATCAGAGAGATTGTCAGAGTCTGCGTCAGGATTGTCAGGAGGTGTCCCCAATTCAAACTCAGCTCGTGAAAACAGTTCATCTTCATCAAGGTCATGTTCTAGTATCCACAACCCACAATCGATGTCAATCACATAGATGTAACCTTCTTTGTAAAATGCATCTATTGACATTCCGTTAGTCTTGTATGAACCCACCTCTATGATATTAGTAGGATTCTGAGCATTGAGAATTTGAAGCCCAGCGCCATCAGCAGCAACATAAAACAGTTCATTGTCAACGTATACTCCGCGAACATAACCTGGTACATTGTACTCCCAGATTAATTCAGGATTTGCAGGATTAGCTGTGTCGAAGACCTTAACCCCAAAGTTTGCAACTGTCACAACTGTGACATTGTCTTTTACATGAATTCCTGTTTTTATGCCATAGATTGTGATACCACTACAACGAGTGGGATTGGTCGGAATACTCACATCAACTATCACCAAACCACCATCATGAACATAGTAAACATAGTCACCAAACTTGTGGAGTGTTTCAACATCCGAACCATAAGATCCTACTTCATATGGGCTTGCAGGATTACTGATATCGACAACCACCAGTCCATCTATGCCACATGCAAGGTATGCAAATTGCTGATCTACATGGACATCATATGTGTAGGTGGATGTTTTACAATGGCCTATGAGGGTGATATCTTGGGGATCTGCAACATTGAGAATCAATAGTCCGTTGTCTCTATCAGCAACATATGCGCGTTTATCAACCACGAAAACTTCTACGGCATGACCTGGTGTTCTGTAGTTTCCAACTTCTACAGGATTTGTTGCATCGGATATGTCTACAACCCTTAAACCGGCGAGATTATTCGCAATATACGCATAATCTCCATTCACAGACATTCCCCTGGCACTTCCAGCTGTATTATGGTTTCCAACTTCTAGCGGACTAAGCAAATTTCCAGTGTTGATTATGCTCAACCCTCTTTCAGAAACAGGAACGTAGGCGTAATTTCCGTTAACAATAACATCGTAGCCAGGTCCTGATATCGCGCAACGTCCTAATGGACTAGGAGTATGTGGAGATTTGACATCGAATATCGAAAATGCACCCGCGCCTTCGTTGGGATCTCCTTCTGAAACATAAGCAGTACCGTCTATAACTTTGATATCTGATGAATATTCTATTGTATCATGATGGCCAACCTGAGTTGGTGATGAGGGGTTATTTACGTCAATAACGTGAATTCCACCATATCCACTTGCAAGAAAGACATGATTTCCTTCATAGGCTATTCCCAACGATGGCCATTCAGTATCGTAATGCCCTACCTCTATAGGACTTTCTTTGACACTAACATCAAACACGCGAATGCCACCGTAGCTATCGGATGCATAGACATAGTCGCCGACAACAGTAGCATCTGTTAGTTTTCCTGATGTATCACATTGACTTATCTCAAAGAGTGCTACTGGGTCACTTACATCGACAAGAACAAGACCACGATAGCTAATGATTACATAAGCAACCTCGGATTCGACGTAAACCCCCAACGCCCAAGCTGGAGTTCTTAATTGACTGATTCTCTTGGGATCGTGTATATTTTCAATGTTGACTATTTGGAGCCCACCAAGTCTACAGGCTGCATAGACAAAGTCGCCCTCAGCATATATTCCCTCAACCACATACCCCAAGAAAACGCTGGATACGTGAGTAGGTAAAGCGGGATTTGATATATTGAGTATCTCCATGTGGCGTCCGTTTCCAATATATGCCAAATTGTTTTCAACAAATACTGCGTGACAGGGGCCAAGAGTCCAATTTCCAGTTGCCACAACATTTCCATTTGGAGTTTGAGCTTCCTGATACTCAGAGAATGATGTGGGAGTGATTAATGGTTCAGTGATTGAAGAAACTCCTACTTGCACTTGCAGCAAACTCAATATGAGAGAAAAAATCAGGATTGGTCGCACAAGTGCTAGTTTAGTCATTACGGAGCTCCCTGTATAGATTCACAACCGTTGTTAATAATCTTGACAACTTAGCAGTGGAAGATGGATTGATAACCTTTCGAGGGTATGTAAGGATTAGAGGGATTCGCTAAGACTCCAATAAGGAGTTACAAATTATGGGAAAGAAAGGTGTCGCAGTTGGTGCTATCACATTCATATTAGGTTTACTAATCTTTGTTGATGATTTGCATGATTTTGTACCGGGTACTGAATTTCTACATTTTCTACCAGATTTCGATCCGTACATTATCGGTGGATTTCATTTGCACCATCTCTACTTAGGAATCATCATCATGCTGGTGGGATTATACATAGCCACAAAGTATGATGAGTAGTGAACACAGGATTTACTGTTCGCTCTTGACTCGGACAGTTCAGTAGGAGAACTCAAGATAATACTCCTATAACCAACAGAGGAAAGATGATAGTGGCATCACCGATTACTGTTTCAAAGTTGGACTCGGTCTGCATCTTCTGCCAAGAAACTCCTTCAATAAGAGGGGCTCCACCAAGACTACCTCCTTCTGGGCGATCTAGTGTTATTTGTATAGCCATGTTGAGACCACCTTTGAGAATTGTTGAGCCCATTGTGAAGTGCTTTGTGAGACCTCCCCCAAGCATGATTGCACCAGTCTTCTTGGTCTGGGTGACAATTTCACCCAAAATTCGAAGGTCCTTGACAAAATCAAGTGATAGTTGCTTAGTAGTACTGTAAGTATAGAGATGAAAACCGAGCATAGAATCCATCAGTCCTGGTGAAAAGATAGGGACATTTCGGAGTGCAGCTTGTCTGAGAATAGAGGAATCATCTTTTTGCACTAGACCGAGCTCTCGGAGAAATTCAGTTGGCGCAAGGGTTGTCATTTTCTCTTCAGGCAGTTCATCAAGAAATGTGTAGATTCCCTTCTCGAACTTTTCGAAATCTTCTTCTTTTACATAGATATCAGCAATACGACCCATTCCAGCCTCACGCAGCTCATAGTCGTCTTTTCCAGCAGGTACTCGATAGTGAGCTCCCCCGTATGCTTCAACAAGATCATGCACAATGTTAGCACCACTAGTCACTATTGCATCTATTTTGCCACTCTCAACTAGTTGACTCACTACTTTTCTTAGTCCTCCTGGAACCATTGGACCAGACATTGAAAGAAATGTAAAACACTCTGAATCCTCGAACATTCTCTGGATAATCCCTGCAGCTCTACCTAGACGACCAGCACCAAGTACTCCTACTTTTTCCATCGAGTCAAGAAATGTTTGAAGATCTTTGGTCTTTGTGGGATCGATGTGATGAACTTTATCCATAGTGGTCACCTGTGTTCGAACCTAGAATTTTGGTGATAAGTGATTCTGTAAGAAAAAGAAGAGGAGGCGAGTCCAGGCAAAATTCCGGGAGGACAATACCCGGACCCGCGCGATCCAAAATAAAACCTATGACAAGACTTGCTCCAAAGAGGGTTCAGGTTTTTCATAGTGCACAGTTTTCTAGAGTGAACAGTGACGTTGTAGGGAGTGACCCGAAAGTATTGTTCTATCGCGTAGTTACATACGTTTAAACGCAAAATTTCATGGGAAAGCCTATGCAGGCCCTTTTCAGCCCAGTTTCACTGGTTTTCATTCTACATGCTTTGTTCCTGCAGGGTATCTGGCTATACATAGGTCGAATTTCACGGAATAGATACCTTACTGATCTCATGACCTTTCAAGCTCCATCCTCAAGACTATCAAGATACTATCACTGGCGCGTGACTAGTATTGAGCATGCATTAGGCGAAGGGATTGCATATCTTCTAATTCTTATAGCATCATTATATGGGCTGGGTTTTGCATTATTTGGTTTTGAACAAGTTAATGGAGCTTTCTTAATAGTACTCTTTGTCGCCTTGCTCTCATTAATGAGTGCTTTACAACATGCATGGAGAGTCAAAGAGGTTGTTGATAGTGAAAGTAGGATAGCTGTAGGCATTCAAATAGCAACTGACAAAATTGGTGTGACAAGAATGATGGTCGACGACCTATTTATTCAAGGGGCCATGGGTGATGGAAGAACTTGGTTTGCACTGTTCAAGCTGGCGCAAAGAAAGGATCAGGTTGGATGGACGGTCAGGGATGTATTGTTAGAGAAAGGCAAGGAAGAAGATGCTCGTTTTCAAAGTCAAGGTCCTGAATCCAGTTCAACTAGTTCTAGTAAGGACAGTGGTCCAGACATTGCTTAATCCTAGAGAGTAAAAATAAAGTTCATTCAGTAAGTCTTATATCCGATTCCAAGGGGCGTTCACCAGAACTCCCATAGGAGGAACTCCGCATGTCTAAGAGTGTATCAACTGGTCAAAGAGGCGTTGTCGTAAGCTATCGTAGAGGAAAACATCTACAGCATCCTAATCAAGTGATTTTAATTTTTGATAGTATTAAGACCAGAGCGGACGCTTCCGCTCTTGTAAGTCGTAAGGTGAAATGGACATCACCCGGGGAAAGAGAATTCTTAGGTAAAGTACTTGGAGCACATGGAAACAGTGGTGCAGTTAGAGCAAAATTCCGTACTAACCTCCCAGGTCAGGCTATTGGAACACCTGTTTTCCTAATGTAGGCCAATCACGAAGTTTTATCAGGAAATCATCGGAAGTCAACTTGGCTCCAGTGATGTAATTGGCTATCTGAGGATAGAAATATCCAGCGACGAGTCATAGTTAAGCTGAGGGGCCACTATAACAATCGTTGTTTGTTTCTGGTCGGTGAATACGTATGATAGAATGGGTGGTGTATTTCTCAGCCTATCTTCTTGCAGGATTAACCCTGAAGATTGGCGATGACCTTCTTGACGAACTAGACAGACCAGATCTCTCATGGATTCCACTTGCTCTTGCTGGTGTTCTTTTTGGTTTCATAATGACTGTATCAGAATGGGACCTTGCACTCATGACAAGCATAATCATTGGAGTCATTGTGTCAGGGAAAGTCAATCGATTGCAGTTTGTTGCGGGATTTGTACTAATATTCTCAGTGTTGATTATTTTTGGGCTTCCACCCATTAGCAATTGGCTAGATTGGTTGGCAGTGGTCATTATGTTGTTTCTTGCAGCCGTTCTTGATGAACGAGGAAATGACTGGGCAAATCAAGAGATTTCCCCTAAGGCGTACAAATTCTTTGAGTACAGATTTACACTGAAAACTTCTGTAATCCTAATATCGATACTTTGGCCACTGCTCTTACCAGCAGCAGTAGGTCTCTGGTTTTTTGATTTGGGTTATGAAACCGCGGGCTGGATTGTAAAGAAGAATTACAATAGTGATCTATAGGCAAGGCTACAGCACACATCTTCAAAGACGGGTTCTAATTCTCGTTCTTTGGCAAAATCTACTCCTTCTTGGCTGATAAGGGCAATTCCATTGGCACCACTTCTGATTGCATACTTGTCTGTGTCAATTTTGTGTTGCCCCATTGGACGAGCACAACCCAACAAAATTGGAATGTCTTGGAATCCTAAACGTGCTGCTGTCATCAGACGACCAATACTTTCAGGAGTCGGTGGTGTAATACTCTCCATTGGTGTTTTCCGAACGGGACTGAGTGCAATAATAACCACTGCTGAAGGAGTTCCCTCCGATATCATTTGAAGCGCTTCAATTTCTCCTTTAATTTGTCCATAATTCAATCCGACAAGCACATGTGGTACGGTAGGTATCTTGTGTTCTTCAAGGATATCAAGGGATTTTCGCATCTTTTGTGGACCATCATCTATATGATAGACCTTTGAGGAAACTGTTTCATCACCAATGACATCGATCATCGCAGCATCAATTCCCGCTGCTGCAAGTTGATGAGCGGTTTCAGGTGTTACAAGACCCGTATGGACTACAACTAACATGTCCAGTTCATTCTTTACACGTCCAATTGCCTTGCCAAATCGTTCCAGTGGAACATAACCAGCAGAATCAGAGCCACCGCTAATCAGAACACCTTCTCCTCCCTGATTCTTTATCTCCAGGCAGCGCTCAAACAGTGATTCTGGGGTAAGAGTTGACTCCATGCCTTTCAGGAGCTGACCATCACAATGTTCACAGTTCAATGAACAAGATGTACCTGTCACACTAAGAGAAGGAAAGTTGTTTGACCGAACCTGTTTATGAGCTCTAATCTTGTAGGGATAGGCAGTGGGGCTATAACATAATAGCTTCTGATCAAATGAACTCAATCTCGATTCGAAAGCTTTGTTCATCCACTGACTAAGTTCGTCTGTGGGAGCTTGCATTATAGAATGTCCATCATTAATAATATCAAAGTTCAAGACTCTGCCTCATGATTGGAAGTCTATCAATTGTGCTATTAGGATTGTTATCTATGACCAAATGGCAAAGAACAAGTACCACTTAGGTTACAACACCATCCAGCTGAGTGTGAAAAAACGTGAATTGTGGGAATATGGAGTCAATTGACATATTTTTCAATGCAAAGAGTGTCGCTATTTATGGAGCATCTACGAGCCAGAATAGTGTGGGACAATCAATCATTCAGAATTTTATCAAACCTCAATATGCTGGAAAGGTCTATGCAGTCAATCCAAAATATTCACAGGTACTTGGTGTTCCCTGTTTTTCAACTCTCCAAGAAATTAAAGATCCTATTGATTTAGTGATAGTTGCAGTACCCGCGAGAATAATACCTAGGGTGTTTGATGACATAGCAGCTAAAGGTGTCAAAGCATCAATAATCATCTCTGGTGGTTTTTCAGAAACGGGTGTTATTGGTACAGAACTTGAGAATGAAGTTGTAGCGATAGCAAAGAAACATGGAATCCGTATTATTGGACCAAATTGTATTGGTGTGGTAGATACACTCAGTCATATTGATACATTCTTCCTGCCTGAGTATAGATGTGGTAGACCAAAGCCCAGCAATGTTGCAAATATTTCACTAGTATCTCAGTCGGGAGCTTTTGCTGCAGCAATCGCAGATTGGACTTCTGAGCTAGGTATCGGTGTTAGTAAGCTAATTAGCCTTGGTAACAAATGCGATGTAGATGATGATGATTTGCTCTGTTATCTTGCAGAAGATAATTCTACCCAGGTCATTTGCTATTACACAGAAGGGTATGATCAGAATAAAGGTCGTACTTTCTTTGATACAGCTAGCAGAGTGACTCCTAACAAGCCTGTAATTGTTGTAAAGTCAGGAAGGGGTCAGAGAGCGAAGGCCGCTGCAAGTTCTCACACAGGTTCTCTTGCAGGTTCAGATAGTGTTGCTGATGCAGCTTACAAGCAGTCGGGTGTAATTAGAGTAGATAACTTTGAACATATGTTTGACACCGCCAAAGCACTGGCGATGCAACCTCCAGCAAAGGGAGATAGAGTCCTTATGATTACAAATGGAGGTGGTTTGGGTGTGATGACCACCGATGCTCTTGAAGCTCTTGAGTTAGCAATACCAACCCCATCAAAGGAACTAACAGACATTTACAAAAAACGTCTTCCATCATATTGTGCAATAGGAAATCCCATTGATGTTGTTGGAGATGCAAATGCGTCCAGATATGATATCGTCTTCGAAGAAGCAATCAAGAGTGGAGAGTATGATATGTTTGTTGTAGGTATGCTACTCCAGACACCTAGTCTAAGCATGGAAATAACCAATGTCATTGCAAACCATCAGCGTCAATCTAGTCTTCCCTTTGTCGTGGTTTCTATGGGCGGTGGTTTCACAACTAAGGCTGGAGAGATTATGGAGTTAATGGGTGTACCAACATATGCAACTGGTGAGAAAGCAGCACTTGCAGCAAAGGGATTGGCACAATATGGTGAAATCAAATACAGAGATATATTCAACAAAACTCTTGCAAGTTCATAAATAATTTCCGTTGAAGATTGTAAGAAAATGTGTTAAATATTCATTAAGATAATAGTTTATGAATATTTGACACTTATTAATCAAATTAGAAATCAAACAACACCCAATCAATATCTCAATTCCCCCTTCATTTCAGTGGTATCTAAGTATGAAAAAGCTCAGAAATCTACTAAGATATTTTCTTCGTATTTAGAGAAATTGAATGAGCTCATATACTCGCACTAGTATGTAATAGTATGAGAGGACTAGGTATGTGGACTAGAGCAGTTGTTCGAGGAACAACTAATCGACGTGCGCGACTGAAAGCCCGAAAGAAGAAACCTTCTTCCAAAGGGAAGTCCTTACTCTCTATAAATGAACCAACATCAGGTTCCGGAGAGTCCGCGGCTGTTCACTTTGTCCAGTTGGACCTTGTCAGTTTCTGTGATGGAACGGGTGAGAGTGATAATGACCCCGCCGTGGTAAGAACTGTGGAAACGCTCACTGTCGTTGGAAGTGATGTATCAACATCAGTACAGGAGAAAGAAGCCAGGTCTTCAGGAGGGATACCATCCCGATGAACGTCGACAAAGCTCTTGCTAAGTTTAGCATTTTCTCGAAAATGCTGGATGGTGGTGACACTGGCAGGAGAAGGGCGGAACATAGAAATATCTTACAGTTAAGAATTACTCACCATTAAATGTAGGATATAAGTTATAACCATAAAAGGAACGGAAACTGTGGTAGCAAATAGAGCTGAGGTCTGAAAAGCGATGAAAGAAGCCCAAAAAATCTTCAAGACTGCCCTCGAAGAGGGAAGAACGTTTGTACTGGAGCACGAAGCAAAGGACATAATGAAAGCATATGGGATTCCCATTCCAGCTTATGATACTGCGGTGACTGCAGATGAGGCTGTAGAAAAGTCCAAAGCTATCGGTTTTCCTGTAGTACTCAAAATCCTCTCAAAGGATGTTTTGCACAAATCCGACGCAGGAGGAGTGAAAATCAATCTTAAGAATGAAGAAGAGGTTCGCAAAGCGTTCACTGAGATTATGGATAACGCAAAGAACTATGGAAAAGAGAAAGGCATTGATGTGGATCTGAGTCGAGGAGTATTCATTTCAGATTTCGCAGATATGGGTACAGAGATTATTGTCGGTGTCACAAAAGATCCTCAGTTTGGGCATGCACTGATGGCAGGTCTTGGTGGCATTTTTGTTGAAGTCTTGAAAGACGTATCTTTCAGATTGATTCCATTCACCGAGAATGATGCCAGAGAGATGTTGAAGGAACTAAAAGCATACAAGATATTGGAAGGTATCCGTGGCGAACCTCCAAGAGATGTAGATTCTCTAGTCAATGTCATGTTGGCTGTATCCAAGATGATTGAAGAGAATCCTGAAATCATAGAACTAGATTGCAATCCAACCTTTGTGTATGAAAAAGGGAAGGGGACTCTAGTTGTTGATGCACGGATTCTGATTGGTAGCTCGGAAGCTAGCCACTAATCAACTTGTAAAGAAGAATCAGACCTCTCTTTATATCAGAATCCTCAATTGGAGTGGTTGCAGAGTCTTTGGTACTACTGGCTAATAGTAATATCAATGCAATAAGGCGTGGTACAAGACGGGCATATTGAAGGAGAAAATCCCTGTTTCCAGTGGAATCTACGATTAAACCTTCAAGTCGTCTGATTAAGAGCTGAATACGTTCGTCAACTCCATCTCCAGGACGAAGACTCTTGAAAATAGCCACAGCTGATGAATCATTTTGAAGGAAATCAGATGATACTCCGACACTCTCTATTAGATCTAATGCACCAACAATGATGGCATCATAGTGCTCTTCTTCCAGACGTTCAATACCCTGTTTCACTGCTTGAAGTTGACCAAGTAGTCTTAATGAATTTGTGAGAATTGAGCGAGATGCACCTGAAGTTGCCTTTGCCATTTGAATAAGATGCTCACCATGTTCTTTCTCAAGACTTGCAGCAACTGATGCATTTAGCTTCTTTTCAAATCCTGGAGAAAAATTAACACTTGCAGCCTTTGGAAGTAAAGTGTGAGTTCCTAGTTGACGAACAATAGAGAGTGCTTTGAAATCGTCAAGGCTGACGTAGAATAGAAGTATACGGACAACATCATAAGCTGTTTCAAAATCAGCTTCTGACGCAACATTTCTACCCTGACCCTTGCATGCAAATGCACTAAGTAGAGCCCAAGCAGAGAGCATACCATTACAGAGCCGTTCAACCTCTCCTGATTTTTCAATTTCGTGTTCTTCAAGAAACCTAGAGAGTTTGTCAGTAGACCCAGAGATTCTTTGAAGAGTTGTTCCACCAACATGAAGATCGGCAATGGATTTGATGAAACCGCGAGCTTCACGGGAGGGAGGTCTCAGAACAATACTTGGTTCCTGTCGTGTAACTGTCCACCACTTAGAAGCAGAAGTAAGATAGTCAAGAAGGTCAATTGACATTGTTAGGTGACTTTGATTAGCACTTGTTTCAGAGTCTATTAATGCAATCAAGCGTGTTGTGAGATCAAGAAACCTATTGAGATGGATAGATAGTTTTTCGCCAGCAAATACAAAATCAGTAAATCTAGATACGACTGAATTAATCTGTTCTGTTATTTTGTCATCGAGCTGTGTTTGCACGAGACCTCGATAGACATCAACTGGAGTTCTAGCCAAAGCCTCATTGTCTCCTAATATCAACAAATAAAATGGAGGGCATATAAAACACTGTGTTGTTTGAAATCACTTACCATATCTTCGTGACCGGGCACCATAGGAACGTAATGCACGCCAAATATCAATTCGTCTCACTGCAGGCCAATAAATCTGTGCAAAGTATAGTTCAGAATAAGCAGATTGCCAGAGAAGGAAACCCGATAATCGCTCTTCGCCGGATGTTCGAATAATGAGATCTGGGTCTGGTACACCATTGGTATAGAGATGGCCTTCAATTACATCCTCATTGATGTCAGCAGGGCTCATTGTACCGGCCTCTATCTTCTCGCCAATGGCCTTCACTGCATCCACAAGTTCTGCTCGACCAGAGTAACCAATAGCCACATTGAGAATATGGTCTGTATAATCTCGAGTTTCTTCTTCTGCAGCCATTATTGCAATTTGAACATCTTCTGGAAGTAAATCGACTCGCCCAATGGCTTGAATCCGAACTTTGTATTTATGAACGTCGGGGTTGTCAACGACTTCTGCGAACTTATCTTTAGCCAGGGACATGATCTCTTCGACCTCATCCTTGCTTCTCTCAAAGTTCTCTACTGAAAACGCATAGAGTGTGCATACCTTGACACCTGCTTCCCAGAGAATACGTAGTACCTCCATGACCTTGGCTGCACCCTTCTGATGACCAAACCATGGGACTTCCATACCCTGTTTCTTGGCATAACGTCGGTTTCCATCAAGTATGATACCAACATGACGGGGAGCTAATTCCTTGTCTAACTGACGATACAAGAAGTATTCGTATAATCGGTAGACTGGACCAGTAATATTCAACAGTAACACTCTCTGTAATGATAATTTGACATGTAAACCTAATAGAGTTGGTGCTAGGAGACCTAACGTACTAAATCATCTGTGAAACCTTTTCTGCAGCACGTTTCATGTCCAAGAATATGAGACCGAGTTTGGCATTTGCAGTTGTAGAAACGGTGAGACAGGCGTTCATTCCAGCTTGAATCACAAGCAGCCAACCATTTACACCCTTGATGTTGACCTGTTCAAGCTCACCTTTACCTAGTTCCATTGCAGCTTTTTCTCCCAGTGTTAACATTGCTGCGGTCATTGCTGCAACCTTGGCCTCATCAACATCTGTGGGAAGTGCTGACACAATAGGGAGCCCTTCAACACTTACTATAGCACAGGCTTCAATCTCAGGAATACTTCCCTGTAGTTCATTTAGAACACCTTCGAGCGTATTTTCGCGGGATTGCATTTTGCCTCACCTGAATTTTACTTGTACATTCTTTTCAATATGACTTCTCGTGCTATAGCTTGGAACGCCCTCTTAACTCCTACGCCCTGAACTGCAATAGTTTCATAGATTGGAACATTGCCTCCAAGACCAAGAAGATCAAGCATTTCGTCACGTGACATTCTATTGGGTAGGTCTCTCTTGTTGAGCATGACCACAATTGGGATTTCGCGCCCAAGAGCATCACCCAAGAATAATTTCAATTCTTCAAAGCTCTCTGTATTCTCATCACGCTGGTCTGGTGATGAGTCAGCAACAAAGAGGATTCCATCTGTACCCTGTAGTACCACCTTTCTCTGGTGACGATGGCGCTTCTGTCCTGCTACTGTAAAGACGTCAAAGAGAACGCGGCCACCTGCACTCATCGGGACGTAATCGAAGAACAATGTCCGATTGGTTTCATCCTCGATGGCAGTGAACTCTCCCTTCTGTAGACCTTCAACTTTTCCATAAAGCCATCGCAGTGCTGTTGTCTTACCACCAAGGGATGGTCCGTAAAAGACCAGTTTCAAATGAATTCTACCCTTGTCGTCTTTGCGAATTGTAACACCTCAGTATATCGAAACTTGGGCCCTGTGATGGGAGATTGATTGAGTTAGAAATCATGTCTCATAAAAGCCTTTGTGGGACAAGAATCTCATATCTCACCATTCCAGACCTCTGATTTAGACCTTCAAGTAATATTAACTAATCTTGAGTAGATAGGACAAAACAACCACTGCAATTGTGTGTTGCTTTTGGTCATACACGTTCGAGCTCAGCTAGAGCAGACTTGAGATCTTCTTCGTCAAGCTCACTTTCCTTTGGGGACAATGGCTCAACTGCTAAGAATTTGTCAAGTTCGTCAGCAAGTTGTACACCCTGCTTCTTCATCACAAGCCGGATCAGACCAATGTTAACTTCAGCCTCTGATACTACACAGAGTACACCTTTCCCACAGGCTGAGGCGAAGATTTTGCCCTCCGAAAATTCAGAAGTGACTATCTCAAGCTCCCCAATCTGCAGGTTCTTGCCCTGCTCCTCACTTGCACAGAAAACTGCGCTAGCGATAGCACCGATTGAATCGACATCAACAGGATAATAACTCAATTTTGACACATTAGCGATTGTGAGCCCTGTTTTGTCGACAAGTATGACCTTCTTAATACCCTTGTCCTGTCTTATGATCTCAGTCAATATTTTATCGAAGGCTTTCGGATCACTCATTCAAGTACACTCCATTTATTCATTATCTTTGAGGACTACTAATATTACGCCCTCGCTCACATCCGGTGCGATGTTGATCTGACCCTTGGTTGTGTCCAAGGTCAGGAATTGTAACGACCCCTCACGAAGTTCCCTTACTGCATCGAGGGACTTTCCAACAAGAGAGGTAATAATTGCAGCGACGTTCTCGGTTGTTTCGGGATCTAGATCACTGCTAAGTGGAAGACCCTCCATATTGGTCACAACAACTCCTCGTACACCTTCTTGCGACTTAAGTCGCGCTAAGATTTTCTGGAGTTTTTCTTGTGTGATCAATGTACGGAATCCCCGCTTTTTTCAACTGTGCACTAACAACATTTACCCCGCAGTTGACTATTTTAGACTTGTGGAGATATGCTGCTAGGCACCTGTTCAAAATGCGCATTTTGAACATATACAATGCTGTGTTATACTAAAATAAAGTTAGCCGTGCTGAATTCAGCACGGTATATTCTATTGTGAGCTTGTATCTTAGGATTATTCTTCGTCTTCATCGCTAAAGAGACGTTTTGAGCTTCTCTTCATCTGAGCAAGATTCTGCGTGAAAGCTTCATCTGCAGCACCTGACGGAGCTGATGGAAGCAGCTCCCTCATCTTTAGCTCCTGACGTTGAATCTCTTTCTCTTCTGAATCTAGAGCTCTGTCTGCCCTCTCAAGCATTGCCTGTACAGATTTTGGAGCGGCTCCAGCCTTCTTCCTCAATGCAGACCTGAAGGATGCAATCCTCTTGCGACCCTTTTCTCGGTTTCCACCAAAGGACTCTTCTCCAGCCTTCTGTGTAACAAAAGTTGCACCAACAGTTGGGTCTAGAGTAGCCATAATCTCATCTTCCTTCTTTGAAACTTTTAGCTTGGTTGTGACTGCACGAACACGGCGAGCTCCCGCTTCATCAGTGTATGTGACTTGGATCTGAATTGGTACTTCAGATTCTTTGATCTCCGTCTCAGGAGCAATCTCAAAGTAGAGTTCATGGTCTTCACCAACAACACCGATTTTACTATGGCCCTCCTTCTTGAGTGTTTCAACTACTGCTCGTGATACTCCTGAAGCATCTTTTATGGTGATTCCAGGTGGCGTAACAAGACGGACCTCTACATCACGACCTAGCATGGATGCACCCGCTAGTTCGGAGAGGCTTCGGTCAAGCTCGTTTGGTGTGACATAATACATCTGTCCACCAGTAGCCTCAGGTAGTAGACCAAGTGTCTTCAGTTCCATTCCTCTACCAGAAGCAATTCCTACAACATCAACGGCGGCTCCAATATCTAAGAACATCTTTCCTAGATCTTCATAGTACTTGCTTGCAGGAGTGACTTGGTAACCTTCAAGGGCGCCAATTCCCTCATTTGCAAGACCGTCGGTGAGAAGTACAATTCTCCCCACATCTCGATGTTTAGCAATAACAAAAGCCATTGCGGCTGCAGGTCCTAGAGCAGTACCACCCTGGTCGCGTAATGCTTGAATATGACCCTTTAGGCTGTCCTTGTTCTTTCCAACATTGACTAGCTTGATTTTATCTAGGAGTTTCTTGGTGGACTCCATTATAGCATTAAGACTTGCAAAGGAGTCATGGGGTAGTGTAATAGCTTCTCCAGTTTCCAGATTTCTCGATACAACAGTGCTCTCAAACTCGATGAGGCCAAACATCGTTTCTGGAGCATTTGCAGCTAGGCTGTCTATAGAAGTATTCAAACTTCGCTTGACTGCGGCAAGATTAGCACCACTCATAGATCCAGATACATCTATCAATGCTAGGAAGGACTTACCACCTGTTGATGGAACACCGGTATCAGTATCGGTCGTATCTTTTGGTGGTTCTATAACAAAGTCTGTGTCAGTTCCAGCAACAACAATCTCGCCTTCAATAATATTCAGGGTACCACAGAAAGGACAGATGAAATGTTTACCTACCTTCGGGTCTTCCTGAATTTGATCTAAACTAAGAAGGAAACCATTACACTTGTGGCATGCGATTGGCTTCCCAACTATCTTTGTGGTCTCGTGTGCAAGATGGCTAAACTCTACACGCAAGACGTACGGAATATCGCTCATGATGTCTTTCGACGCAGGAAAGGCCTCTGAGCTAGTTCTCAACATAGACATCTAATTATTCGCCTCCAAAATTCTTAGCCTCCCTTTTCGCGAGTGGATTTAAGTCAATCGACGATTGTTGAGTCCTTCAATGTACCAATATTTGGTTATGAGAGAAAGGGCGCGGTCTAAACAGCTGCGTAAATCCTGAACGAACCTAGACATCAATGAAACCAATAGTTGAATAAAGACTATTCTTGTATGAGCTTATTAGCTCCCAGCAAGACCCATTATCGAACCTGAATGTTGATCAACAAGGCTTACAGGTATGAACTGGACCCGAACAACATCCAGAGATCATCCCTTGCTCAACATGCTGG
This sequence comes from Candidatus Thorarchaeota archaeon, assembly GCA_030612005.1. GTDB lineage: Archaea > Asgardarchaeota > Thorarchaeia > Thorarchaeales > Thorarchaeaceae > SMTZ1-45. Next base: position 37,239 of record JAUWOU010000004.1, read on the forward strand.
AGTAGCTCGTTTTGCCTATAACTGGGGTCTCGAGAAAAGGATTACACGGTACAAGAACAATCAGGGTGACGACCGGTTCACTAACGCTATGAAGCAGCACAAGCTCCTCAACTCCCTGAAGAAAATAGAGTTCCCATGGATGTACGAAACCTCGAAGTGTGCACCCCAGGAAGCCCTGAGAGACCTCCATAGAGCCTTCAAAAACTTCTATCGAGGACTCAAGTCTGGGAAGAAAGTCGGATTCCCACGTTTCAAGAGGAGAGGAGTCAGGGACAGCTTCAGACTGACCGGGGCCATCAGGTTCCACGAGCGAGCAATCCAGCTCCCTAGAATCGGAAAAGTTCGTATCAAAGAGAAGAGGGAGCACTATTACAAGGGAAGGATACTCTCAGTCACAGTGCGACGAAGGGCCAACAGGTGGTTCGTGTCAGTCACTGTGGAGGAGAACATCATTGACCCGCAGCCTGTAAGAGGGGCATCAGTGGGGGTCGACCTGGGAGTGAAGACTCTGGCCACACTCTCGGATGGGACCACCTTTGCAAACCCACGAGCCCTTGGAAGACGCTGAGGAAACTGCGACAGCTCTCAAAGAGCCTGTCACGAAAGGAGAAGGGGAGCAAGAACCGCGAAAAAGCGAAATTACGACTTGCAAAGATGTACTTGAGGATCTTCAATGTCCGACGAGACACACTGCACAAGCTGACGACCTACCTTGCCAAGAGCCACAGTAAGGTAGTGATCGAGGACTTGAATGTGTCAGGGATTCTGAAGAACAGAAGGCTTGCAAGAGCCATAGCTGATGTGGGGTTCTACGAGTTCAGACGACAGTTGGAGTACAAGTGTGGATGGTACGGTTCTGAGCTTGTCGTCGTTTCAAGGACCTTTCCCTCCTCGAAGATGTGTTCACAGTGTGGGCACAGGAAGAAGGAACTCTCTCTATCAGAGAGGAAGTATAATTGTGATCAGTGTGGACTTGAAATCGATAGGGACCTCAATGCTGCACTGAATCTAGTCGCCGTCAGTTTGCCGGAGACTGAAAACGCCTGCGGAGAGGAAGTAAGACATAGCAAATCTTCCGAGATTTGCAATGCAGCCTCGATGAAACAGGAACCGAACATCATCCCGGACTCGATATCCAGGAATGTCTAGGTTTCGGGGAACGGCGCGGTCTAGCGCACAAGATTTAAAGAGCCCGGCGTTCAACACGATACTAGAAAGTTGAAACCTCTTAAGAGGAGAACTCACAGATGGTAGACCAAGCTAAGATTGAAGAGATTGTTACTGAAACAATGTCGAATAACGCAGACATACAAGGAATAATCGTTTGCGATGCAAAGGGAAAGGTGCTCTTTGGACATACTATTACTGGAGGTATCAAACACGAAGATGTTGCAAGTCTTGCGGTGAAAATAGCAGGTAACTCTTCTCAACTGACGGCAGGTCTTGACAAGGGAGGCCTCAAAGAGGTGAATATATCCTCTGATCATGGACTTGTGATTATTCTTGGTGATGCAAAAGTAGTGATGGCTGCAGTCGCCGGAGAAGGAGCCCGTGAGAGTCAAGGTCTCCTATTGATATCGCTACGTAGAACTTTACTCGCAATATTGGGTAAGTGATATAGTAAAACAGCACCAGAGTTACCTTTTTGTGCCCAAGGTTAATGGGCCATACGAGAAACAGAGGTATATTCTAATATAGCTAGGGTATTACCCACGTCATACTAACCATATTTAGGCCTCTGTAACATCTGAATAATACAAACGCAGACACGTCAAATTGGTTGAAATTGCCGGGAAGGGAACGGGACTTGGTTTACATAGAGAAGCTAGTATGCAAGGGCTTCAAATCATTCGGTCGAGACTCCGTTACTATAAAATTCAACAAGGGATTTACATGCATTGTTGGTCCTAATGGTTCAGGGAAATCAAATGTAATTGATGCGATATTATTTGTGCTAGGCCAACTGAGCGCAAAAACTCTCCGTGCTACAGTTTTCTCTGATTTGTTGTATTCCCCTCCAAAACCACATATGCCACCAAAAGCCAAGACTGCAGTTGTTGAACTTCATTTCAATAATAAAGATAGAAAACTGCAGGTCGAATCAGATCGTGTTGTTATTGAGAGGCAGCTTGATGACACAGGGAAGTCAGTTTGTCGTATTAATGGTAAGACTTACACTCGTAGTGCAGTTCTTGATGTGCTTGGAACCATTGGTGTCGACCCTAATGGTTACAATCTTGTACTGCAGGGTGAGATTGCCCAGATGGTCAAGGTCAGCCCCAATGAGCGCCGCAAACTTATCGAAGAGATAGCTGGAATAGCTGCTTATGATGAACAGAAGGATCGAGCGCTCAAGAAACTAACAGAGAGCGAGAGTAATCTTGGGAAAGTAGATACTCAACTTCAAGAACGTAGACGCCAGCTTGAGAAACTTGAAGGTGAAAGGGGAGATGCTCTGCGTCATAAAGGAATGAATGACCAGATAGAGAAATTCAAAATTGATATTCAATCTTGGAGTGTCATCAAGGGTAGACTAAGGATAGACACTATCAATGAGACTCTTGCCCAAAGAGCACAAGAAGCTGAAGGACTTGTCACAGAGTTAGTTGAGGTTGAAACAAATAGTGGCACAACTGAAACCGAGATTGATACTATTGACCATGAGATTGATCAGATAACTGGAGGAGATTCAGCAAGAGTTTCTGAACAATACGGTATTGTTTCTGCAGCTGTGAACCATGTTAGATCTGATCTAGAACGTGCACAAGGAGAACATGACGGGTCTGCAAGTGATAGAGCGGGGTTGGTGGAAGAGCTAGAAAAGACCCAGGATGAGATAGCTCAAAATGAGAAAATGTTGACTGAAAAGAACGATGATCTTCAAAAACTGGAAAAGGAGATTTCAGGAACTTCAGCTCAGATTATTCGAATGGAAGATTTAGCAGAGAAAGAACAGACTACATATTACGAAACAACTCTTCGTCTACAGGATTTGAATAATCAATTACGTGCACTTGATGAGGGTGTTTCAGAAGTTCGATCATCAATTAAATCTGATAATAGAGAACTTGGTACATCGTATGAAGATGTTCGTGATTCAACAGAGAATCTTGAGAAAACAACTGAGGACCTTGAACAGCTAAAAGGAATCATACCTGAAAAGAAAGAATCACTAGAAAAGACAGAACAGATTGAATCCGAAAGAAAAGTTGAGATCAAAGAGATTGCAAAACAGTTGAAGGTAGTAGATGCAGAAGTCGATGAGAGTGCAAAGATTGTTGCAGCAACTCGAGAAGAACTGATCAAGGTGCAAGCACGTCAAGATGCGCTACAAGAAGCAGAAGATGCATTTCTGAAGAGGCGAAGAGCTCTTGCAAAAGTCCTCGAACTAAGGGACACTGGTACTATCGAAGGCATCTATGGTACGGTTGCAGAATTGGGAACTATTAATCCAGATTATGCCACAGCTATGGAGATTGCAGGTGGCAATAGATTATCCCACATAGTTGTAGAAGATGATAATGTAGCTACTGCATGTGTAGATGTTCTGAAACGAGATAGAGTGGGAAGAGCATCTTTCATACCCCTTGATAAAATCAAAACACATTCACCAAGAAAACTTCCAAATGATGCGGGAGTCATAGATTTTGCTCTTAATCTTGTTAGCTTTGAACCGAAGATGTCGCCAGCATTCGAATTCGTATTCTCGGATACCATTGTAACTGAAGATTTTGATACTGCTAAACGATTAGGTTTCAAGGGTCAACGCGCTGTTTCACTCGAAGGAGACCTAGTTGAAAGATCAGGTCTTATGACTGGTGGTTATTATCAAAAAGGTGCAGCGAGGCTATCACTCCAAGTAGAAGATACTAGTCCAGAAATAACAAAACGGCTTCAGGGTCTAGATGCTATTTTGAGTGAACTCCGCGAGAAACAAGAGAAATTGAGAAGCCAGAAAAAGGAAATTGATACTGAGATTCAAGAACTATCAAAGAAAAATTACCGTGGTCGACTCGATTTAGAAAAACAAGAAGAGCGATATGATGAACAAGAATATCGAAGTAGTATTCTGAAAGAAAGAATCGAGAAGGGCACACTCACAATCAGTGCACTTGAGGCTCAAATTACCAATCTCCAAGAACGCGATGATGAGCTTACTGTCCAACGTGAACGTGTAATGGCACAGCGAGACCAGTACAATGAAGACCTCACAAAGTCAGATTCTGCAAAATTGAATCAGGATATTAAAGATCTAAAAGAGGTCCTAGAGCAGTACCAGAAGAAACGTGAAAAGATGCAGACTAACCTTACAGCCCTTAGAGTTGGACTTGATGAACGACTCGGACCAAAGGCCGTTGAGATTGAGTCTAAAATCCAAGCACTTGATGTAGTGCTGCCTGGATTGGAGGAACAAGTCAAGCGTTTTGAGATGGGACTCGCGGAGAGAGAGAAAGAGTTTGTCAAATTGAAGAGTGAGCGCGAAGAGATTGATGAGGCGGTTAAGGACAAACGAGTCCGTCAACTAGAGTTGAGGGAGAAATTACGCAACCTAAGGATGAGACATGAGGAGATTCGTGAAGCTCAAACATCGAATGAGAAAGCCGTGTATAGGTTACAGACTGAACAAAATCGTCTTGAAACGGACATAGTTGCTTTCGTCGCAGAACTTGGAACTCTCACTGACACAGATGAAGCTCTTGAAGATAGAAAGGATGAACGTGAACTTACATACAGAGAACTTGAAGAGTTTCAAGAGAAAATCAAAGAGATTGAAAGAGAACTTGAAGCAATGGGTCCTGTAAATCTGAAAGCATTAACAGATTACGAATCTGAACGTGACCGATATGATGAGATAGTAGACAAAAAGACCCAGCTGGAAGAGGAACGAAAAGAAATTCTTGCATTTATGGAAGAACTTGAGGCAGAGAAGACTCAGAAATTCCTAACGGTCTATAATGAGATTGCTGATAATTTTGCAACAGTGTTTGCTCGACTTTCACCTGGTGGTGACGCTACTCTCATGCTTGAGAATCCTGAGCACCCATTGATGGGTGGAATTACTGTAAGATCAAAGCCAAGAGGTAAAGAATTAGTCACTCTTGATGCTATGAGTGGTGGAGAAAAGACCATAACTGGTCTTGCTCTAATCTTTGCAATCCAGATGTATAACCCCACTAGTTTCTACATTTTTGATGAGATTGATGCAGCTCTAGACAATGTTAATGCTCACAATGTAGCTCTGCTAATCTCAGAGATGGCTAAAGCATCTCAGTTCGTTGTGGTATCATTAAGAGACACTACTGTTAGAAAAGCCGATCTTCTCATTGGTGTATCTAACCAAGATGGAATATCAAAGATTGTGTCGGTAGACCTAGAAGAGGTGAGTGCTAAATCATGATGGGTGATGACTCACCATTCTGGGCAACTCCACCATATATCCTTCTTACTGATGTCCTTCAATTGGATAAAGTGGAGCCTTGGAACGTAGATGTTGGAAAACTTGTTGTTGGTTTCCTTAATGAAATGAAGCGAATGGGAGATATTGATTTCCGCATATCAGGAAATGCTCTCTATTCTGCATCGGTCATCTTCATGCGTAAGACGCGAGATCTTGTTCAACTTGGAATACTTCCGCCAGAGAAAGATGACGATGATGAGGAACTAGAGATTCCTTTGATTCGTCCTCCATTTAGACTGACTAACCGTAGAGTTACCATGGAAGAATTACTAATAGCAATGGACCATGTCTTGAGCAAGGGGGTCAGAAAGAGAAGTATTCCCACCAAACGCCAATACAAAATAAAGGCAGATCCAATTACATTCACAATGAACGTGGACCAGGCGAATATCGAGGAAACCTTGGCAGAGGCGTATATGGACCTGCAAAGATTGTTGAAAGTAGGCGAATCTTCAAAATTCACAGATATCTTGATGAACAACACTAGAAAAGAGATAGTTCGTGTCTTCTTCTCAATTCTGTTCCTTTATAATCGTAAGTTCATAGACATCTGGATGGATGAAAATGTTATTTGGGTGAAAATGATTGAACCACCGGAGATTAATGAAGAAGAAACTAAGGAAGCAACACCAACGATAAAGAGCTAAGGTGATTTTATGGAAGAAGATTTGGTAACACTTGAAGCAGCCCTTTATGTATCGGGCAGAGCTTTAACACTTGAAGAGTTATCCAATATCATAGGAAAATCACAATCAACTGCACAGAAACTTCTAGACGAACTTGGTTTTGAATACAGTAAACGAAAGGGAGCATTAGAAGTTGTAGCTCTTCCTAGAGACCGTTATGCAATGCAGCTTCGACCTGAACTCACACCAAGTGTTGGAAAATTGATACCTGGTGGTCTTCTATCATATGCAACATTGCAAACTTTGGTGATTATCGCAATAAAACAACCAATTATTCAATCAGTGCTTGTAACAGAAAGAGGAACGCACTGCTACGATCATGTGAAGGAACTCATCGAGAAGAAATTTGTTGAGGCTGTGCCAGAGGGAAGGTCGAAAACTCTGACAACAACTCCACTCTTTGCGGACTACTTTGGACTTGACAATGATAGAATCAAACTTAAAGCTCAACTCAAATTTAAAATAAAAAAAATACTTGAAGACCATCGAGAAGCAGAAGAGGTTTCTGTGGTCCAAGACTAATTTTGAATGTACTTCATCAGATTGGTGTACCTATTGATACAAGAAGCAAGATTCCAAGAGCTAGTAGGAAGAGTCCTGAAATGAAACCGGTATTTTTTCTGAATTTGATTAAAATTGCTGTATGGGCGACGCCATTGAGAATTCCATTGAATGCTACACCAATACCGTAGATTATTGCCCAAGGAGCACCTGCATTAACTGGAAAATAGAACAGAAAACTCAACAATATTAAGACATGACTGAAAGCTACCAAGAAATTCCGTGTACCTAGTTGTTCTTTGGGAGTTCCATCAGCGTTCTTCCTCAGTTTTGCTTCCATTTCCCATGCTTTAGTAAAATTTTCTTCAAGTAAATGACCGGCCATTGCAAAACAAAGAAGTAGGTATATTGTGGGAGAGAAGGCGAATGGTGCTATTTGAGTAGGAAAAAGATATCCTACAGCAATTGATATCGTAGTCAAGAGAGTAAGGAAGATAACAAGCGGATGGGCGATTTTCATTTATTTCACAAGTGTAGCCACTGATAACCAAGTTATTAAAATTCCGAGATTGAGTGAACTTTAACAGACTCGAGGTACTGGTTCACCATAAGGTACCTGTATCACTTTTCTTCCACCAATTGCAGTCTTCATAAGAACCCTCGATGGACCTTTCTGGAATTTCCCTACGAGTTGGGCATCTTTGGTAGATTCATGCTTGCGAAGAACTCCAAGGATATCATCTGTGTAATTGGAATCAACAGCCATTACGAATTTACCTTCACTGCTCATGTGTAGTGGATTCAGACCCAGTACTTCACAGAGTGACTGGACTGCTGGGCGAACTGGAATAAGGCTCTCTTGAATTTCAAGTTCCAATTGTGATTTCGATGCTATTTCATTTAGTGCAACCGCCGTACCACCTCTTGTGGGATCTTTCATTGCATGAACACCCCCCACATCAAGACAATCATGAATTGGATTCCAAAGTGGAGCAACATCACTAGTCAGACTGGTTTCAAACTCCAAACCTTCTCGATGTGCCAAGAGGACTGTACCATGGTCTCCGATGGGACCAGAGATTATGAGGTCATCACCTGCCCTTGCACCTCCATCGGACACTGGTCGGTCAAGATAGATTTCACCAATACCAGTAGTGGACATGATGAGTCCATCTAGGGTTCCAACTGGCATGACCTTCGTATCCCCGGCAACCATTGCGATACCTAGTGGTTCGATGATACTGTTCAAAGAGGTGAGCACTGTCTGAAGTGTTTCAATCTTTGTTCCTTCTTCAACAATGACTGTATTTGTCATTGCAATTGGTCGAGCACCCATGACAGCTATATCATTCACTGTGCCACAGGCTGTTAGAGTGCCCAAATTACCGCCTGGAAAAAAGATTGGATGAACAGTATGTGCATCAGTGCATACAATCAGATTAGTTCCAGATACCTGAACAGTAGCTCCATCATCCATCTCATCAAGACCGATAGAGCCACTCTTTCTTCGACTAAACGAGGGAATGATTACTTCTTCCAACAATCGCTGCATAATCTTACCACCAGCACCGTGAGCGGATTCTATCGTAGGCATCTGTCATTCTCCGAGTATTCGATATGTCAAGATAATTATAGATTGTATTTGAACAGAACTATTGGGACGTCCTAGTGTCTGTGGAAGTTCGCCACTAAGCAAGATTTAAAACCACTCCACAGAGTGCGTCATTGACCTAACAAAGAGGTAGTCAAATATGGCCATCTGGCATAGAAGATCTAATCGTACAAGCACTGGATCTCGATTAAGGCGATTCCGTAGCAAGAGAAAGTATGAGATGGGCCGCACTCCAACTGAAACCCTGATGGGTGACACAAAGAGGATAATAGTCGATAGCAGGGGTAAGGCAAAGAAGACACCAGCCCTTAGAATTCAATTTGCTAACGTAACAGACCCTGCAAAGGGAGTTACATTTCGTGCAGAGATTCAGGACGTTGAAACGAATCCTGCAAACATGGACTACCAACGGAGAAAGGTCATCACCAGAGGTACAATCATCAAGACTACAAAGGGTCGTGCTAAGGTCACAAATCGCCCAGGTCAAGATGGTATTCTGAATGCCATACTAATCTAGTTTTGTTAGATTATTTCCTGTAAAGTTTTTCACTATGTAGTGGATTCTGAAATTTCTGCTTCTATGCTAGCAATGATGAAGTCCTTTCCACCAGTGATTGTAGTCGAGCTGGATCCACATTTGGGACATTTCATCGGAGCAAAGACAGCTATCTGAGGTGGAATATCAGGGTCAACCTTAGATTCTCCTTCAAAACCACAATCACCACATAAAAGCTGACCTTTGACTATTTTTATGCAAAGTTCTGCACCCTCCACTATTGTATTCTTACTTGCAATCTCAAAGTTGAATGAAAGCTGTTCAGGAATTAGAAATGTAAACTCGCCCACTTCAACATTAACTACTGTGATCTTTGTAGCATTGTTGCTCTTAGCAGCTTCTAGGGCTGTATCAACAATTGAACATGCAGCAGAGAATTCGTGCAAATGGAGGCACCATGTAAATGATGTTTTATGCCAGTTAAGTCGTTTCCGTTGTGGCGAAAGCAACTAAGACACTTTTTATATGAAACAGTGTTTATTCCTGTCGCGTTTGAGGAGTTATCATCTTGTCAAAGTCTACTAAGACAGCCAAGAAAGGGAGTAAGCCAAAAAAAAGGGATACTGTAAAAACCACTAAAATTACAAAGACGAAGAAGGCATCAGCTCCTAAGAAGAAGAAGACAGCAAAGAAGAAACCAGCTCCAAAAAAGAAAACTACGAGTAAAAAGAAGAAAAGCCCAACAAAAACTGCTGTTGATCGTGCTGTATTAAAAGAACTCGAAAATGAGATGGGAAACCAAGATGAACAGGTCAGTCTTGGGGCGATTGGAAGACTAGGTCTCATGAAGAACCGTCAGGCAACACAGGTTTTGATTGTCGGACTCAAAGACCCAAGGCATATGGTCAGAATTCATGTAGCAGCTCAACTTGGAGAAAGAAAAGACTCGAAAGCAGTCGATGCTCTAATCGATGCCCTTCAGGACGAATCAATTTTCGTGAGACAAACGGTAGCAGGAGCTCTTGAAAATATAGGTAGTGCAAAGGCAAAGAAAGCAGTCAAAAAGGCTGAAAACGATAACTTACTTCTTGATGAACTACCTGAAGGTCGACGTTTAGACTAAGAGCAATCTTCCTTCAAATCAAGGATACTATGAGCTAGCTCTTCTTATATTGCTGAAGTAATCGATGAATATTAGAAGCCTGAAACCCGGAGGCAGTAAGTATGGAAGACCATGGTGAAATTGCTAAACTTGAAGCGGCAATCAAAGATCTTGACCTTGATTATATGCGTGGATGGGTGTCAGAAGAAGAATACCAGACAAAGATGAATGGACTGAAATCAAGTTTGATAGCAGCTGGAGGAACCCCATCAGCATCGCCTACTCCAAAAATAGAAGCATCAGAGATACAGACTGCCAAATTGCAACCACCTCAGATAAAAAAGAAAGCTACTGTTGATCCTGTTACAGCTGTAAAGAGAACTGTTCAAGCAATGAGAAGAATATCAATAGAGAGATTATCTCAGGAGTCTGGAGTTTCAGCACACAATGTTACCAAGATTTTAGGAGACCTTCTTGATGGAAGAGAACTCTCTGGCAGAGTTGACCACGATGCAGGTGATTTCATTCTTGGAACAGGAACCGGTCCTCCACCTAAAACCATTCATGGTTGTCCCTATTGTAGAACTGAGTTAGAGAGAGTAGCAGTGAAGGGAGAAACAGTTACCTGTTCAGTGTGTAGAGAGTCCTTCATTGTATCATAATCAATTCTCAACCAGGTGATATTCTCAAATGGACCTTGTTGAATCATGTCTAAAGGCAAAGGGTAGAGAGGCTGTGAAAGCAGTCAGAGCTATGTTACCTTCTGTTAGACCATCAGCAATCTGGGCAATAATAATGCACGCAGCAGCATGGCATGAGGAACGATCATATGATACATCTCATGCTACAATTGCAGTTTATACAGTTCATCGGATGATTGAGAGTCTTGGTGAACATTCAAGTCTGATAACAGAGAATGCCCTTGCGTCACAGACAATTAACCTTCCTGATGAACATAGGACAAGCTTGCAGGAGGTATTGGTCGAACGGCTAGCATATCATTTAGCCGATACAGATCACTGGCGACCTGAACATGGTCCGCGATATGACATTAGAACTCGGCTTGATTCAAAAGGAAATGCAGTTCAAATCTATGTTCAGTCAATTAGAGAGCATGTACAAATGAGTGCTCTGAAAGCTGCTGCAGTTCTAGGAGCAAGAAACGATCGTACTATGCTCATCAGAGCTACAGCATCAATAGCAGCAGAAGAACCGGATAGGCTAGGACATGGTTTCATTATGCCTACTTCTCTTGCCATGGAGCTTCCAGCCCCAGAATATACTCGACCACATATTGCTTCATTATGGCATCTCACAGAGTATCTATCAAGAAAAGTATCATCCAAGGCTGTTGAAGGGTTCAGTATGGATGAAAAGATAGGAAAATTTACAAAACAGACTGACCTATCGCCTAATCAAAATCTATTCTTGAATTCAGTAATTAATATTGGAACCTTAGGGCATAATGCAATTTTCGCACATAGAATATCAGAGGCTGCACGATTAGGTCTTGTCAATACAAATACAATCCAGTGGCTTCTGAAAAAACTTGAACGGAATGTTGGATCTAATATTGATGTTGCGGACGACTTGTCGCTCACCGACCTCATTAGTAAAAAGGAGGGTACTAACTGGGACGTCCAACCCACTGAGATTAGTTTACCAAGTTCGAAGAAAGTCAGGGAATGGATATGTGCAGAACATGAGGATCTTTGGGATGCAATGTTTCATCAAGAATCATCAGTGTTTGAAAACATGATTCTAGAGATGGATGATGATTCTTGGCCAATAGTAAGAGCATTACAATACGCGATGGTTGCATTTACTGGAGATATGGAAGCCTCACATCCATTGATTTTCACCCAATCTGTTTGGGGTCTAGTTGATAATCAACTAGTTTCAGATTCTCTTGTTGCATTACAGGTTCATAGGTTTCTCAGAGAACAACTAAATGGAATGTAAAAAGAAGAATGCGGAGAGGATTGTCCTCTCTCACATAATCTGTAGTTGTTTATTCGTCGCCCTTTTTGTAGGACTCGGCAAGTAAATCAGGAATATACCGTACCTTCATCTCTGTACCTTTCATCATATCGTTAAGTTGAATTGTACAGAAAGGACACTCTGTGGTCACCATATCGGCACCGGTTTCTTCTATGTACTCTTTCCTGGTATTAGCAATCTGTTGGGAAAGTTCTCGATAACCTGCACGAACTCCTCCACCTGCACCACAACAACGATCCTTCATGGGATCATCAATATACTCAACACCAGGTATTAGTTTCAACAATTCAATAGGTTGATCGACAACACCCTGACCACGACCAAGATGACAAGGTTCGTGGTAAGTGATTTTCAGATTAATCTCACCCTTTGGAGGTACGATATTCTCCTTGCCAATCACATCAAGCATGTATTCTGCCAAATCATAGACCTTGTACGTTGGAGGTGTACCACGCTCTTCCTCAATAAGAGGATAATGATCTTCACGGAGAGTCTTTCCACAACCTGCACATGCCACAACAACAGTATCAAAATTGTATTTTTCAACTGCTTTTTCGAATATCTCAGTGACTCTTCTTGCTGAATCTCTACCTGTGTTTAAATCACCAGTTCGGAAGGCGGGACTTGCACAGCACCACTGTTCCTTCGGTACAATAACATCAATATGATTGCGATTAAGGACATCAATCAGTGCCTTGCCAGTACTCTGCATTCGATAGTCAATTAGACATCCAGTAAAGAAACCAACTCGTCCACGTGGATTATCCACCAAGAACTCCTCTGTACCAAGGTCTTCCAAAAGAGGGGTATCCTTCACTGTTACAGAGCGTCCAGTTTTATTGACTTCATCAAGGAACGCTTGTTGACCGGGATCAAGTGGATATCCAGCCTCAACAGCCTTAGCTCTAAGAAGCTCTACAGCGAGAGCAGGTATCTTGATGCTTTTTGGACATATGTCCTCGCACATCTTACAGGTAGTACATGAATAGACCGCCTCATTCATCGCCATTGCTACACGGTCTTCCACATCACGCGGGTCTAGCTCCAATCGTGCTATCTGGCGAATGATCATGGGACCAGGATAGTCCCAGGTTTCATGTACAATTGGACAGTTTGAGAGACAGGCACTGCACTCGATACACTTTCTAATCTCACGCAACTTCTCAATTTGTTCAGAATGAATGATTTCAGGGTGTACTGGTTTTTTATCTCGTGCAACATAAGGACGAATCCGTCGCAATCGATAAGTTACTTGAGCCATATCATTGACAAGATCTTTGATTACGGGCATCTTCTCCAGTGGTTCAAGAACGAGATCTTCATCAGGTTCAACCTTTGTCCTGCATGCGACTCGAGCAGTTTTATTCACTCTAACAGCACAGGAACCACATTGACCACCTCTGCATTCCCAGCGAAATGCTAGACTTGAGTCAAACTTATCTTGAATATAGAGAAGTACATCTAATACTGTCATTCCAGGCTCGTATTCAACATCAAAATCTTGGAGATATGGTTGATCATCAGAGTCAGGATTGTATCTTAGGACACTTGTTTTGATTGTCTTTGTCATATGATAGCCTCCTCATGGTGGTGTAATCTTTGTAATCACAAGGTCATCCTTTTGCATCTCCATCTTGCCATCCTTGCCTTTCTTGATTACAATGTTATAGTAGCCCTTATCGTTAGGATCAGCATCAACACGATAATGGGCGCCTCTGCTACCCTTTCTCATAACCGCCGCTTCTGCAACCATTCTTGCAGTAAGGACCATGTTAACGAATTCCATGGCTTGATGCCAACCGGGGTTGAACCTCTTAACAGGTACATCGACTTTGATGTTTGGTACAACCTCTTTCTCTATTCGACGTAATTCATTGACCGCAAATTGCATATCCTCTTCCTTTCGGAAGATTTGCACCTTTTCCCACATAAGCTCGGTCAATTCACTCCTCGCATCTGCAGGAGAGATTCCATCTTTTCTATTGAGCATTGATTCTATACGCTCGAACTCCTGTGTGATAGTTTTTCTATCTACACCAAGGTGTGATACAGATTTAGCGTATTTTGCTGCACTCTCACCTGAGATTGCTCCATATACTTGAGTATCAGCAAGAGCATTTCCTCCGAGCCTATTTCCACCATGAAGTCCACCCGTACATTCACCCGATGCGAAGAGACCAGGAATTATAGTGCCTGCATCCTCATCAGTCTTGATTCCACCCATGAAGTGATGAGCGGTTGGTGATACCTGCATTGGTTCTTCTCGGATATCAATACCCGCGTCCTCAAATTGTTCTATCATACTCTCAAGACGGAATTCCACAATAGACTTTGGCAAGTGTGCAATACTAAGATAAGCGCCACCATCTGGGGAACCTCTTCCCTCAAGAACTTCGGTCATTATTGACCTTGCAACTTGGTCACGACCTGCAAGTTCCATAACTTCAGGATAGTAACGATTCATGAAACGTTCACCCTTGTTGTTAAGGAGTATTCCACCCTCACCTCGTACAGCTTCAGTCACAAGTCTACCCTTAGCAGACTCGGGTTTGACCATACCTGTGGGGTGAAACTGTATCATCTCCATGTCAATCAGTTCACAACCAGCTTCATAGGCCATACCATAGCCATCTCCAACATCGAGCTGAGCGTTGCTTGTGACACTGAAGATTCTACCAGCTCCGCCAGTGGCCATGACTACTGATTTTGCACGGAATACAAGATAATCACCATACTTTAGATCTACAGCACAAACACCTGAGATTTTGCCATTGGTGATAAGAAGCTTAGTTGCAAAGACTTCGTCAAAAACTCTGACAGAGGTCTTCCTAATTGCCTCAGTCAGTGTAACCATAATCTCTGAACCTGTTCGGTCAGAAGCATAAGCGGTTCTACGCCAACTCTGCTTTCCAAATGTTCTCTGAGCAATTTTACCTTCGGGGGTTCTATCGAAAACTGCGCCCATATCTTCGAGATCGAAGATTCTCTGAGCGGCTTGTTCTACAAGAATTTCAGCTAGTTTCTGATTATTGATGTAGTTTCCTCCCGAAATTGTGTCCTTGAAGTGAGTTTCAGGATTGTCGTCTGGGTCGACATTTCCTAGGGACACATTTAATCCTCCCTCGGCCATGGCTGTGTGAGCCTTGCCAAGGAGCTCTTTGCTCAGCATAATAACGTCAAGGTTGTTTGCAGCAGCCTCAATTGCAGCGCGGCAGCCAGCTCCGCCAGCACCAACAACGAGAATATCACACATTATTGTCTTATAATCCAACTACGGACCTCCAGTAGAGAGTTCTCCATTGGTTAAACCGTCGAGTTTGTGCTCCCCGTTTAAGAGTTACTGTTGAGGTTGATTAGCAATAGAAGAAGAATAGGCAGAAAATCAAGGCTGGTAATTCAAATGCTAAGTCTTTCGTATTATTGATTCAAATTTACTAAGGAAAGTTTATGTTTTTTAAACCATAGTTGAGTATGTGGTTGAAATGGCGTTTACAACAGTGACTGTAACAATATTTGTAAGCATGATAGCAATTATCTCTGCAATTCTAGTGGGCCACTATTCTGTGCGGAGTCCGAATATAGGAACACTACAAGCTCTTGTTGTATCTGCAATAGCCATCCCTATTGGAATAGTAATTGTATCCGTTCCATTGTACAACATTGCTCTCTACGATTGGCCAATGACCTACGCTCCACTTCCACAATTTGCCATTTGGGTAGCAGCATTTTTAGGTGTAGTCCTTGGTTTCAAATCAGGAGAAATCTGGAACCAAGGGGATGCTAGTTGCATTCGATGTTTACTATCATTTGTCGCTATGCTGACAGTATTGTCACTGGTGATTGTGCTCATGCCCTAAAACCTACTCTTTGAATAAGTTACATTGAAAAATCAGGCAATGAATAGAGCGTTGGGGCCCAAAGGCCCCGTTACGTTCATTCTTTGACACCAATCTTGGAGTAGACCTCAGCCTTTCGGGCTGCGACCATCTTATCCATATCATCGTGCATGCTATTACCATGTGAATCCATTGTCACCAAGAGTGGACCGAACTCCTCTGCTGTGATAACCCATAGAGCTTCAGGCATACCTAGGTCAGACCAGAGATAGCCCGTTACCTCTTTGAGGCCTTTAGCCGCAAGAGCACCGCACCCACCAGTGTAGCTGGTGTAGACAGCTCCTACTTCTTTCAGAGCACTCAAGGTCTTTTGGCCCATTCCACCTTTTCCAACAAGAATTCGTGCCTTGTACTTCCGGAGGAACTCATCTTCAAATAGCTCCATCCTAGCACTGGTTGTTGGACCAGCAGAAACAACTTTCCACTTGCCATCCTTTTGCCAGGCAAGAGGACCTACATGGTAGACCACACTACCCTCGAAATCCACTGGAGTTTTTTCGCCTTTCTCATACATTTCCAAAGCACGTTCATGTGCTTCATCACGGGCAGTATAGACATGCTCACCTGTAACATAGACAATGTCGCCAACTTTGAGCTTTCGCGCATCTTCCTCAGAAATTGGTGTAGTTAAATGATATTCAGCCATTTAGTTACCCTCCATTGGGTGTGTTACATATATGACCTTCATATCCTTAGAGATTACAGCCTTGCTTTGCCGAGCAGCCCAGCATTGTACAGCAACGCCAACAGGAAGACTGGCTGGATGTCGCATTGCATAGTCGACTTTGACACCGAGGACAGTTGTACTACCTCCAAGACCCATTGGTCCAATACCGGTAGTATTGATGGCCTCCATAATTTCTTCCTCGATCTTTGCTACTTCAGGTTCGGGATGTTTGTCAGAAAGGGGTCTCATAAGCTGTTGTTTTGCAATCTTGATAGCAATGTCAGAACCACCACCAATGCCAACACCGATGATGTTTGGTGCACATGCCTTTCCCATGTAGTTCATTGCGTTGTCCACTACTAGTTTCTTAACACCAGTTAGGCCAACACCAGGTTTTAGCATGCCAACAATGCAGACGTTCTCGCTACCACCACCTTTTGGAAATGCTGTGATTTCAAGAGAGTCGCCTTCTACAATCTCCCAGTTTATCCAAGGTATCTTCACACCTGTGTTATCACCAGAATTACCTCCCACAATGGGATTCACTGCATTCGGCCGTATTGGAACCTCAACTGTTGCTTTTCTTGTTGCCATAGTTAGCGCATTCTTAATCTCCTCCATGAAGGGGAACTTTGCACCGACTTTGACATAGAAAATCATGATTCCTGTGTCCTGACACATCGGAACACCGGATTCAGCAATTTCCATGTTAGTAAGAATAGCAGACAACTGAGTCTTAGCGGTTTCATTCGTTTCACGCTCATAGGCAGCTTTCAGGGCTTCTTCCACATCTTTTGGAAGCACTGTTGCAGCCTTCTTGAGCAGACGAAATGTCGTATCATGAATTACTTGGTAAGGATCTTCCATCTGATCAGCTTCTGAACAGTTGTTCTGGAAACCTAAATTTAGTCTCCAGACAACTGCCGAGTGGCTAACAGGTGGCTAATCTATATTACTATTCAACCACTGTGGCTATATGCTGAAAACTGAACAGTAATTTCAGTGGAGATATACGATAGATGGTATTGATAATTACAATGTCGACAATTGCTTCCTTTGTGTTTACAACCAGTCTGTTGATTATGTATGCTGTTCTTGATATTCGTACAAGAAAAGTCCCAAATCAGGCACTGCTGATTGGAGGGATTACGGGCTTAGCCGTTGTTCTACGATTCAGTCATATTGTAGACTATGCACTACTACATCTAACTGCAGCACTTGTCGCAGTGATTCTTGGATATACCTTGTTTAGAATAGGTGCATTCGGAGGTGCAGATGTGAAGGTGCTCTTTACAATTGCACTCATAAGCCCAGGTATAGAATTTGCAAGTTGGGGAAATCCGATACTGGAGGGTATTATAGCAGTAGGATTACAGCTTGTGATTACCTTACTTGTCGGATATCTAATCGCACAGAGAAAAACGGATGAAACTGGTATTATCCCACTAATTCCAATACTATTAGGTGCTTATCTTGTGGTGCAACTTATTGCTCTGTTCTAACGACTCTTTGTGGTAGAACTCTTTCTTGACTTAATCTCAATTCCATTCTTACCGATTGTGAATGTGTGCTTCTTGAGACTATGTGAAGTCTGGCGCATTTTCCAGACGAGTAGGTTACGTTTCAGAGTTCCACTATCCTCGAAAAGATTGAGTGATATCAGTCCCTGAGTAACGAATTGCTCGACACCAGCTCTACTATGGGTTTCAGGGTCAATCGTTTCACTGATCAATAGTGATGTGACCTCGAGCTCTCTCAGTAATGCACTAATTCGGAATAATTCACTACGGACTTCAGATGGTTCGTTAAATTTCATACCAAGAGCCGAAATACAGTCGATAACTAATCTCTTAGCTTTTGAGTCCTCTACTGCACGATAGATTTCCTCAGCAAGTGTACTAACGTCAAAACCCCTGCGTAGTGCATATTTCTCAGAAGTAGGAAGTCCAGCCTTACTTGATGCTGCATCTACAATAATGAGTGCATTCTTCTTCTCAAGTTCCTCTAGATCCCATCCAAATTGTTGAGCTTCAAGTCTGAGGTCTCTTGGTCTTGTTTCAATGGTCACAAAAACACCAGGTTCATCGTACTTAGCTACACCATTATACAGAAACTGAAGACCAAATATTGTCTTACCCGAACCGGCCCCACCGGATACTAAAATGGTACTACCTTCAACAAGACCTCCCCCTATCAACTCATCAAGGCCCGATATTCCGGTTTTCGTGCGAGTCATATACTAATCATCTCGTTCTTCAGGGGTTCCACTAATCTCCCAGCCTTTTACAACCGAACTCACTGGATTAATTGTAACTTTTACAACATCAGGAGATTTTCGTATTGTTTCCACTCGTTGTTTCAAATCTTGATCATTCTCACCCATTATTACAGCATGGATTATCATAGGTTCATCATCCACTGCAATCCAGAGGTATTGGTCTTCTTTGCCGAGCTCTGCTGCAAAGGTTCGAGTACGGTCCTTACTAATCTCGGGTAGTATATGTCCACCAATCTCAATGGTAAGGAGGGCAGCTGTTGTGAATCCTAGAGCCTCAGGGCGCACTAATGCACAGAATCGGGTTACTGTTTTGTTTTCTTTCAATCGTTTTGCTCTGAAGTGGATAGTAGTATCTGGTTGTTTGAGCTCTTCAGCTATCTGAGTAAATGGTCTCTTTGCATCCTGTTGTAGGATTCGAATTAAGTCTCTATCTAGCTGGTCCATTATGTAGACTACCACCTTCCCCGTCAAGAGGGGGTTCTGTGCACCAATTATCTTCTCTAATATATTATTAAGGATTGTTTGTGTGATTCGCAATCTATTTGGAATAAATTGAGGATTCTACTAGATATGAACACAAAACTGCAATCACTTTGTTTGAAATCTGTAATTTTCTCAAGGTACTACGGGATTATTGATGATAAGGAGAATATTTTCAGGGATTGAGAAAGCATAGAGAAGAGTCCAAATCACTGTCCAAAGCATGAGATATGAGAACAGCGAGTTTGTGATCATCTTTTGCATACCCCCAAGCTGCTCAGGTTCAACTTCCAACAAGTAACGAATAACAAAGAGGGCCAGAGCATAGATCAAGAAGCCTAGCATAACACCTCTTGTGCCAGCAAAAGCTTGTCCACCGATACCACAGATTATGGCACTGATGAAGGCAAAGAGAATCTTGACATAGTACTGCTGGTCATTTGGTGAGTCTGCCCATTTGCCAAACATTCGATTAAAGACGTTCTTTAGAGGGGTAAGGTCCATATCAATCACTGACCAGTTGAAGGTGGTTCAATCGACTATGTTATAATCATGTCGGTTTGTTGACGATGTGAACTTCAATGAAGGACTCAATGAGTAATATTGACATTCACCTTATACTACCAGAGCTACGTGAGGCTGCAGAAGGTGCCTTCATCAAGAATGTCTACCAGTATGGAGATATCTTTGTTCTCAAGCTGTATCGGCCAGGGGGAGGCACAACAAACCTACTCATTCACCCAGGAAGAAGAGTCCACCTTACAGAATATGCTCGTAAGGCACCACGCCAACCTCCACATTTTTGCACAGTATTAAGGAAGTATTTGAGAGAGAAACGAGTTCTCTCAATTAAACAACACGATCTTGATAGAATTATGATTATTGAGATTGGAAGCGAGGATGAAACCTACAAGCTTGTTGCAGAGATGTTTGGAACGGGGAATATGCTTCTCTTAGACCCTAAGAATATGATTTTCGTCGCTATGCGATATAAGCGGATGAAAGATCGAAATATCATTCCAAAGGCGCAGTATCTATTCCCTCCACAAAGGGGGGAAGATTTGTTCAGTATTGATGATGATTCATTTGATCAATTGTTAGTGGATTCAAATGCTAATATAGTGAGAACACTTGCAAGCAGGTTAAATCTTGATTCACTAAGCTGTGAGGAAATATGTGCCTTATCAACAGTTTCACCCAAAGTTATGGTCCCAGAGATTGATGGCCAAACACTCTCAGATTTGAAGAGTGGATTTGCAGAATTTACAAACAAGCTAAAGACAGGTGTATCTCAACCTAATTTGGTCCTTAATGATGAACCATCCGAGGAAGAAGATACTTCTGACTATGTAGCATTCTTACCTTTCCAATTCCAACTCTATAATGAACTACCATCCGAAAACTTCGATACTTTTAGCAAAGCTATCGACGAGTTCTTCGGTGTATCTGATAGTGAGCTTGAAGATGAGGAACTTCAAAGCGCACTTACCAAGGAGCAGAAGCGTCTCCAAAGAATCATTGACAAACAGGGCGAGGGAATAGGAAACCTAAAGGCAAAGGCAGACAAACTAAGGATTATAGGCGAGCTCATTTACTCTCATTTTTCTATTACTCAAGAAGTCCTTGGAACTGTGACTAAGGCCAGAGCAGACGACATTCCCTGGGATGAAATCATTCGGAGAATTGAAGAAGGAAAGACAAAGGGAATTCCATCAGCAATAATAATTGAGAAAATAAGCCCATCACAGGGACAAATCATAGTTAACCTGAATGATTCTAAAGTAACTCTTGATGTTAGACTCACTGCTCAAGATAATGCCTCTCGTGCATACGATTTAGCAAAGAAATCTGAGGCTAAAATCAAAGGGGCCAATATACAGATTGAAAGGACAAAGGCAAAACTAGAGAAACTTGAAGTGAGTATCGCAACAGAACCAGAAATCAAGAGGGTCCGCGTAAAAATAAGAAAGAAACGGTGGTACGAAAAGTTCCGCTGGTTCACATCATCAGAAGGCTATCTGGTTCTTGGAGGACGGGATATCAAGAGTAATGAGGATATTGCTAAGCGTCAAATGAGTGCGAACGATATCTTTCTGCATGCTGTAATTCATGGGGCACCATACACAGTGATCAAGGTCCCCGATGAAGCACCAGGGCAGCAAACAATAGAAGAAGCTGCACAGTTTGCAGTGACTTTCTCTAGAGCATGGCAGGACGGTCTATCAGGAGGCGACGCTTTTTGGGTAAATCCAGAGCAAGTTAGTTTCTCGCCACCATCAGGAGAACACCTGCCTACAGGTTCCGTTATGCTGTATGGAACAAAGAATTTCGTACGCAAAGTAGCTGTGGAATTGGCTGTGGGTGTATTATTGGAAGGGGACTATGCAATTGCAGTGTCTGGTCCTCCATCAGCTATAGAAGCTAATACCGAGTATTTTGTTCGAGTTATACCTGCTGATGGAAAGAAGGGACAGTTAGTCAAGGAAATACAGGCTAAGCTGAAGAAACTTGTTCCAGAAGAACAATCTCATTTAGTCAGTCAGATTCCACAAGAAGATTTTATGCGAGCTCTTCCTGCTGGTGGTGGAAAAGTAGTAGATAAGTCATGATTCTTTGTGAATATGATTTGAGGTTTATACAGACGATACAGACACATTTAAAATCTGAAAAATGACAACTCAGCTTGAGAAGACACTCTGCCGGTTGGTCATTGAGTGTCAAACCAACTTCTTACGATTGGAGGATAATTCGTGTCAAATCCCACTCATTCAATGTTTGTGAGAGACATCATGGCGGTCAATGTAGTATCAATGCCTCCAGATGCATCTATATTTGAGGTTTCCAAGGCTATGGCCAAGATGGACATTGGTTCCGTTATTATAGCTGATAAGGATAGACCATTAGGAATCATCACGGAATCAGATATCGTTAGACGTGTGATAGTTGGGGAAAAGGATACGAAGACAACTACTGCATCAGAGGTTATGTCATCGCCAATTATCCATGTAGAACCAGGAACTGGGCTTACAGATGCTATGAGGGTAATGGCAAAAAGCAACATTAGACGAGTAGCAGTATTGAAGAACAACACCCTTGCAGGCATCATTACATCAAGGGATCTTCTTCGTTGGTCACCCGAACTTATCGATATTCTAGTAGAGTCATTGCGACTCAAGGATGAAGTGGCCTCAAGTAGAACAGCGGATGTAGATGACGACCTCATTGCTTATGGCGGCGACTGTTCAAGCTGTGGGGAATATTCAACTGACCTAGTTCTTGAGGATGGTGAATATCTCTGCGAGTCCTGCCGTGAAGGTTGGGAAGACACTGATTGATTACTCCTGTCATTCTATGATTGATATACCATATTGGAGGATGTAAATATGCAAGTAAGTCAGATTATGATTGAGCCAGTTACAATAAGTAAAGATCAAAGACTCTCATATGCCCTAGAACAACTAGACAAGAAGGGTGTAGACCGACTGGTTGTTGTTCAAGATGGAGAGGTTACAGGTATCTTAACATACGCAGACATAGCCGATCGTTTGGGAGTAAGTAAGGTTGTAGCCCTTTCAATAAAGAGACTCCATGTTTCAAGTGCAATGGCTGATACTGTCATTACTGTTGGACCTGATGATGATGTAAATGAGGTTGCCCAACTTATGATTGAAAGAGGTATGAGTGGGTGCCCAGTGGTTAATGAAGATGGTAAACTAGTTGGTGTAATTACCAAAGTACAGATTTCCAAACTAGTAGATAGATTCGACAAGGTCAAAGTTTCCGAACTTATGACCACAGAGGATATTCTTCAAGTAAATCCTGTAACACGTTTAGTGAAAGCTCGAGGAGATATGCTTGATGCAGGATATTCTGGTCTTCCAGTGACTGATGGCGGACGTGTGCTTGGTCTGATTACTGAGAGAATGGTTGCCGAAGCAATGGCACGTTTTACTGTAGAAGTTCCAGACAAACACAGAGCAAATCAAGTGAGACAGATTCGTGTTGTGGATGCTATGAAGCAACAGCCACCTATGGTTGCTCCTGAAGATTCCATAGCTGAGGCTGCGACTAAAATGCTTGATGCAAATCTGAATACACTCCCAGTGGTGGAAAAGGGTAACAGATTAGTCGGTATGATCAGTGCTACTGACCTAACTCGTTTCGTTGCAAACAAGTTTAAGGTGTAGAATGCATCTGTATATTATTGGTCACTGCGTATAATTGACCACACCGGCGTGGTTGTCTAATGGATGTAGATATAGTCCTCATAGATGGAATAGTCATTGTAAATGATAGGGAAACAGTTCGATCTCTCGCTATAGATAGAGGAAAAATCGAGGGTTTCTATAAACACGGAGAAGAACCAGAAAGTAAAAGGAGTATTGATTGTAGAGGACTTTACATTCTTCCTGGACTTATCGATATGCATGTACATCTTCGAGACTTGAATCAGTCAGAGAAAGAGGATTACGAAACAGGTACTATGGCTGCTGCAGCTGGCGGAATTACAACAGTTGTTGATATGCCAAATTCGAGTCCCCCTGTTTTAACGCGTGAAGTGCTAGACCAAAAAATTACGAGTGCTACAACTAAACGTTACGTGAACGTTGGTTTTTATGCAGGAATCGCCGAGAGATTTGACACTTCTATGGTTCCAGATATTCTTGGTTTGAAGGTATATCCACATTCACCATTAACGGACGGAGTGAATTATGATATCGAACGGATAAGGAATTGTGTCCAACTTGCCAACAAACATAATCTCCCACTCCTTTTCCATCCAGATTCTTCAACAGAGGATGAAAAACCTGAAACAAGAGAGGAGTTCTTCCTTATTCATAGCTGTGAGAGCGAAGTCAACTCGCTTCAAGCATTTTTAGATGCAAAGGTCGAATATGAAGCAAGACTTCATGTCTGCCATGTGAGCTGTGCGGCCACTACAAGACTGATTTTGGAACATAGAGCAGAACATACCTTGACTGCAGAGGTGACACCACATCACATCTTTTTATCCGGTGGTGATTTTTCACATGACGATGGAGTGGCCAAAATGCTACCGCCGCTCAGGTCTCCATATGACTCCCAGATGCTTGCTCAAGCATTATGCAAGAAATGTGCCATAGACTGCGTAGTTTCTGATCATGCCCCTCATATTAATTCTGAGAAGACTATGCCTTTCATTGAGGCACCTTCAGGGATTCCAGGACTTGAAACTACTTTGCCATTAATACTTACAGAAGTATTCGAGGGGAGAATCAGTTGGGTTGATTTTCTTAGGTGCTGTTGTTCTGGACCAGCTATGATACTTGGAATTCCAAGTAAGGGAATACTGACAGAAGGATATGATGCGGATATTGTTCTCGTACGTAGACAGGAATGGTATATTTCAGGAGCAGATTTCTACTCCAAAGCGAAAATCACACCATTTGAAGGGCGCCGTGTGCTTGCAAAACCTGTGACAACAATCGTTGGTGGTGAGGTTGTCTATCATGAAGGTAGATTCATGGTTGGACCAGGAATTGTAGGAAGAGTTCCAATACGCAAAGTTTGATGACTGCAAAACAAATAACGGTGAGATTTCTCAGATATAGTGAGTTGATACCACATGTCCAATGTATATTCAGATGAGCAGGGTAAATTCCTTGTTAGGCTTGCGAGAAAGACAGTAGATGACTATGTCACTCAAAAGAGGAAATCTGAAATTCCTGAGGACACGTCAGAACAGCTTAGACTCAAATCTGGAGTGTTCGTCACTCTTAACTCCATAACTGGAAATCAAGTTTCGTTACGCGGATGTATAGGACGGCCATATCCAACTCAACCTCTTGTTGAAGCAACTATTGATTCCTCAGTGGATTCTGCGGTTAATGACCCGCGTTTTCCAGCAGTTACTACGAAAGAACTTGATACTATCATAATTGACCTGAGCGTCTTAACACCTCCAAAGAAAATTGAGTATTCAAATCCAGAGGATTTACTGAATCTTGTGAAAGTAGGTCGTGATGGATTGATTGCAATAAGAGGTGTGCAGCGTGGTCTTCTACTACCCCAAGTACCTGTTGACTGGAACTGGAATACTTTGGAGTTCATAAAACACACATGCAGTAAAGCAGGACTTCCAGAAAATACGTGGAAAGACCCAAAGACAGAGTTCATGTCCTTTCAAGCTGAGATATTCGGTGAGGAAACCCCTAGAGGTAATATTGTAAGAGAACCAAAACATCCTAAATGTTAGTAGAGGTGATCATGTGAACACACTCCCACCCGAGATTGTTGAAACCCTGAAGAAGTTCCTTGAAGAAGATGTTAGATCTGGAGATTTAACGACAAATGTAACAATTCCTTTGGAAAAGACAGCCCTTGCTACAATTTACGCTAGGGAGAAAGTTGTCCTTGCAGGTGTTAAAGAAGTAGAGGGCAT
This sequence comes from Candidatus Thorarchaeota archaeon, assembly GCA_030612005.1. Taxonomy (GTDB): domain Archaea; phylum Asgardarchaeota; class Thorarchaeia; order Thorarchaeales; family Thorarchaeaceae; genus SMTZ1-45. The sequence goes on from JAUWOU010000004.1 coordinate 62,837, forward strand.
TGCACATTTGACTGGTTTAACCTACGAAATCCTTGCATTTGAAGGGAACTGGGTAAATCCGGAAGATCCCATCATGCGACTTAGGGGGAGTGCAAGAACACTGCTAACTGTTGAACGATTATGTTTGAATATCATTCAAAGAATGAGCGGCATAGCTACAAAGACCTATAGAATGGTGAGTATAGCAAGAGAAGAAAATCCCAAAGTGAAGATAGCGTGCACTCGAAAGACAACTCCAGGATTCAGGTTCTTCGAGAAACGTGCTGTCGTCATTGGTGGGGGAGACCCTCATAGATATGCACTCGATGATATGATCTTAATCAAGAATAATCACATCACCGCAGTGGGAGGAGTGCATGAAGCCGTAAGTGCTGCTAGAGATGCTGTTTCATTTAGTAAGAAGATATCATGCGAGGCACGTACACTCCAAGAAGCCCAAGAGGCAATTGGTGCAGGAGCAGACATCGTGCTCCTTGACAATTTCTCACCAAAAGATGTGGGAGGAGTAGTCGAGGTTCTCAAAAGTAAGGGGCTTCGCGGTAATGTCATTCTTGAGGCTTCAGGTGGTATTGACGAAAATAATGTCAGAGAATATGCAAGAAATGAAATTGATGTGATTTCATCAGGCTCATTGACGCATTCTTACGATTCTGCAGATTTCAATATGCGACTCTCTTTGAATTAGCGAATTACAAAAAAATGAGTGGTGCCCCGACCGGGATTTGAACCCGGGTCTACGGGTCGAAAACCCGCGATGCTGGGCCGTGCTACACTATCGGGGCCAGTTTAGCCTCGAACCTTGATTTACGGTTATTAAGATTGTGTAGAGGACCTGATTTTATGCACTTCGAACTACAGGGTCTTCACTAACCTTTGAGCTCTGAAGTTTTCTAGCCTCACGAAGTACTGAGCTTGGCGCGTCTTTCTTTAAACGAGACCGCGATCCAGGATTTAATTGGAGAATAAACGACCTCAAATCGGATGATGTGGGGACTCCCGAAATCTTCTGCATTCCTGATACGAGTGTGGGAACAACGAGAATACTGTACGCTTCTGCTATGTGATAATGTTTGTCTACATTAACTTCGAATACTGATTGATGTAGTCCAAGCTCCTCTGATTCCTCTTCTAACATAGTCTTGAGTACGTCGCACCATACACAATGATCAGAGGTGAATAACAGAATCATATATACAACTCGTTCAAGTTTTCTCGTTGTTTTGTTGCAGGCATTTAAAGTCGGAGAAATCTTGAGTGTGAAATTGGATGATTTTGCTAATTCTGTATAATTCTAAGATAGCAAAATACTATCTATCGAAAGCACTTACGGTCTCATAGATACTAGCCTACATTCGCAACGTTAATATCTCAAAGTAAACGGACAAGCCTTGCCAAGCAATTTCAAGGGCCCGTAGCTCAGCTTGGTAGAGCAGCAGGCTCATAACCTGTCGGTCGGGAGTCCAAATCTCCCCGGGCCCACCATATTTTCTTGATCATGTGAATGATATTAGACAAAGCGAATTAGCTGACTAGAGACAAGACAGATATCGAAAAATGTAGTATACTAATCGGGGATTACAATGCGTAAGAGAGAACTGAGCTGTATCGTGCTCTTAGTCTTGTTTTCATTTCCTGTATTTGCTCAAGCTTTTGGAATAGAAAGATACCTTGGTGCTGGTGAATTCTACGCAGTATATAGAAACGCAGATGCTGACTGGAGAATTGAGGGTTCTTTCTCTGTCAACAATGAGATTGAGTTTTTCATATGTGACGAAGGTAATTACACTAGATGGCAAAGAAACGAAAGTGCAGTGCTTTATGAACACAGTATTGAAACTACTGGTCAGATGTTCAATTTTACTATTCCTTACACTTCAATATGGTATGTGATCTTTTCAAATGTTCAATCACAAGATGTCACTAATCTGGACGCGGAACTTTACTATATAGACCAGTCAAATATCACACAAACACAAGTCACATGGACTGTTCAATCCTCAATTGTGACTCCATTATTTATTGGATTCCTAGTGGCAGTTCTGGCCATTTTTCTTCTTGGTATTTGGTTATCAAGAAGAGGTGAACCGCAACCTGCAGTTAGATATGACAAAATCCTACCAAAACCGAATTAATTCAAATCTCCCCGGGCCCACCATATTTTCTAACGTATCTAGCTCAATAACTCCGAGATAGGCGCTAATAAGGTATCAAACTGATAATATCATGACGATGAAGTATTCGGAGGAACTTTAGTGAGAATTCGTTAAGCAACGCCGCACCCACACCTAATTTGTTCTTTTTTCTGGCCTCATAGTGAGGCCAACTATTTCCTATTTGAGCCATCTACAGCAATGACCTTATACTACAACGTATATCCATTCTATTCGAGGATATCACCATGCAGCTCTTCTCCGACCCAGTTTCAATGGGACTTCTTGCAAGTCTCCTGGCTGGCTTAGCAACAGGTTTAGGCGCTCTACCGATCCTTTTGAAGAAAGATTTCAGTAGAAGAACATTAGATCTGATGCTTGGATTTGCTGCAGGAGTAATGTTGGCAGCCTCAGCATTTAGTCTGCTTGTTCCTGCGTTTCAAGAACAGGCGGTATTAGATGCCGGCTGGACTGGAGTATTTACCATAGTAGGAGCAGGGTTCTTGCTAGGTGCTTTGTTTGTTCATATGGCTGACAAATACTTGCCCCATGAACACTTTCAGAAGGGATCTGAAGGACCTTCATCAAACTTAGCCAGAGTATGGCTTCTTGTCATTGCGATAACGATTCACAATTTTCCAGAGGGGCTTGCAGTGGGTGTATCGTTTGGTGGCGGAGATATTATGACTGGAATGTCTGTGGCTGTAGCAATTGGATTGCAGAATATACCAGAGGGACTTGCAGTTGCAGCACCTTTGGTAAGAGAAGGTTACTCAAGAAAATATGCAGTAGGACTAGCACTATTGACAGGCCTTGTTGAGCCGATTGGGGGAATTATTGGTGTTTCAGTAATAACTTTCGCAGTAGGTCTTCTTCCCTATGGACTTGCTTTCGCTGCAGGAGCAATGATATTCGTTGTTGGGGATGAGATGGTTCCGGAGAGCCATGCTGGTGGAAATGAACGGCTTGCAACGTGGGGATTGATGATTGGTTTCTTCATCATGATGATTCTTGATAATGTGTTCCCATTCATATTTGGAGCGGGATAGGCTAGTCCTTAGATTCTTGCCTTGTGTAAGGAGTAATATTGGCTGCAACACCCGTGTGAATTTCCTTGAGAGAGAACTTAGATATTTCACCTGAAACCTCGATAGTCACCTCACCATCAAGAACCTGTGTTTTATCATATTGAGAGAAATCATCCTCATCGAAATGATACCTGAACGTAACTCTGATTTTGTCATCAAGAAGTCTTTCGATCTCGCTTAGTGTCAGCTCTTCAAACTCACAGTTAGGACGTAATGGATTTCCCCAGCCGGTTTCAGAATGTAGGAAATCAAGAATGATTGCATTACAATCTACTTCTTCCATATCAGATGTACGCTCCCAAATCCCATGATTATTACTACAAACAGCAACGTTAATATTGTAATCTCGGGCGAAACCGATAATAAGCCACCGTGGCTCAGTTGGTAGGACCGATTCCAATTGGAATAGTGTGCCTAAAGCGACAGCTTTTAGGCGCAATTTGCGTCATGCTGCTTAAGCCTGTTACCTCTCAGTAGGTAGCTGAGAGCCAGACAGTTGTTGGTCGTAGGTTAGCGCGCCTTGCTCATTCTTAGTGATAGTTGACCTAGGAATTCGTCCTGAAATACTATAAAAACTGCAAACCACGGCCATACACTATGTAAGAACTCCAACAATAGGAGCGTTTGCTGGAAAAGGACCCACCATATTGCTTGCTTGGCGACTTGATTGGGTTTGAATTGCAGAAAGTGCAGGAACGGAACGCATGTTGAATTTCTATCATCAAGGGCACAATCAATAGGTATTGCGTTCTTCATTTTCCTTGTGAAATGTTATGACAGATGAGGGAAAATCGAACCTTGCATCACAGCTATTTTTTATCTTCCTACTAACAGTGGTTCCTGGTAATATAGTCTTCGAGATGATCATATCTACCTCCTACGTTGATGGTACGATTCGTTTGCTGGCCTTCTTACTCGCTGGAGGATGCTTTCTGGTAGGATCATCGCTCCTTGCATTTTTTGGAGCTTCGAAAAATAGAGTGATACTCTGGTTTCTAGGCATTGCAATTGCAGTAGGAATCTTAGCACTCAACGGCATTATTTATCTTACCGCAGTCGCGATGGTGTATCCTGTCGAAACTTTTGTTATTTCACTTATTCTCATTGCTCTTAGTGTTTATTTATACATTCAATATATGTCACGGAAACAACCAGCTACCCCGACCGCTGTTACAAAAACCATGGATGTTTTCTCCCTTTCCAGAAAACCATTTTCAAAACAAGTGCTCATTGGCGGAGTAGAACTAGTTCAACTCCCAGAGGGCCATCTCTCTCAATCTTCTGATCTGTTAAAGTATAGACCCTTTCTAGACCTACTCAGAGCACTAACCCTAGCTGACATTCCAATTGCTCTTAGATTAGAGCGAATAAGACACAAGACGAGGGTCTTCTTTCTCACATGGGCAAAGGAGGAGAGTACTCTCACAGAATACATTGTACGAATGGAGGACAATCTCCGGGGTAATCTCTCAGGGATGAAATTCGAAATCCTTCTCAAATTTGAAGGAATCAAGCTTGATGAACGACAAACTGCAGTGGTTTCATATCTCCAAGGTGAACCACTATCGATTGAAGATGAAAGCCAGAAGCGCGATGCATTAACAGTCATGGCCACTGTATTGCAAAATCTACCAAATGGCGTTATCCAGATCTCAGCAACTCCACAGAAAACAAATCGAAGAAGACTGAAGAATCTCGAAGACAAGTATAGAGCAGAGATTGCCCGAGCCGAATGTGTCGTGTCAACACCTAGGTCAACTCTATTCTCAGGTGAAGTACAAGAATCAACAACACAGGTGAATCCCGAGGCTCAGCGCAAGGCCGCATCCTTGGCTATTCAGATAGAACGGTTAAGCACGGTCCATCTCTGTGACGTTCGAGTTGCAGCTATATGCTGGGACACAGAAAAGACGATTGCAGAAGAGAGTTCAAAGAGACTGATGACAACTCTTAGAGGAAATCTTGCTCCCGCTGATAAGAATAGAAGCCTAACTCTGGAAACCAAATCGAACATCCGTGAAGTGAGTCAAGTCCTTCGAGGAGAACCTGTTGGGCAATCAACCCTCTTGTCAATAGACGAAGCAGCAATCTTCTTTGTTATTCCAACATGCGACCTTGGAATACCGGTAGCGGACCATGCAACCTTTACTTCCAATCCTGCAACTCTCAACCCACCTGATATCAGCGGACCGCAAATTGCAGAGAGTACGAAACCATATCTAAGTCTAGGAAAGATCCTGGATGAATCTGGTCGTGAGATTGGAGAGTTCAAAATACTAATTGAAGACTTAGCATCTCATTCAGGGATATATGGTGACATTGGGTCTGGCAAGTCCACTACCCAGATCTGTATCACTCACGAGCTACGTAAGAATGGCATCAATACCCTTGAGATCCTTTCTTCAAAGAATGAAGATTACTTACGAACAATCCGTTCTGATAAGACGATTCGAGTAATTACTCTTGGCGATGAGACCATAGCACCAGCTAGGTTCTCTCTCACTAACATGATAGAAGGAGTACATGTCAATCAGATCATAAATAGTATCAAGACCCTATTTGTCGCTGCCAAACCTACTGATGGTATCATCAAAGAGTATCTGGAAAAGGTCATCGAGTTGACCTTCAAACGTCTTGGATGGGCACGTGAAACAAATACAAGAGGTATTCCTATTGTACTGCAAGATTTTATCGAAACCCTACCGCTAATAGAAAGTGAGCTTCAGTACAGTTCACGGGGGAACGAGGATTTCCGAGGAGCATTGTTTGGAAGATTCACCTCTGTGTGTGAAGGAGTGCTACGAAGCATCTTTGGAACAATAACTGGAATGTCGATCGAGGAACTAGTATCGAAACCCACCATCATCCTTCTCGACAAGCTATCAGTAGAAGAACGCTCATTCTTCATGTTCTGGTTAGTAAACAGTCTTGCATTACATTTTGAAGCTAAGAAAAAAACTGAAGGAACTAGCAAAGTTGGTCTGAAATATTACGTTGTTCTGGAAGAAGCACATCGCTTTCTCAAGAGAGGGTCAAATATCAATGTGGAAGAGGCTCATGGAGCACACCAAATAGCCCTTGATACGATATGTGTGACAATGACCGAGTCACGAAGCAGTGGGCTTGGTTTTGGTCTGGCAACTCCCAGTGCAATTGAATTGGCTACTGCGGCCTTCAAAATGCCGTTGAATGTCTTCTTTCAAAAAACAAATTCCCGTGATGACCGCCAACTCATAGGGCGTCAGATA
>JAUWOU010000218.1 GCA_030612005.1 Candidatus Thorarchaeota archaeon
CAAGTATCCTCTTTGACATAACAGATCAATAACATCGTCTAGGGTTTCTATCTGAACACCTGCATGACGAGCAATCTCACGTTTGTCAACAATTCGACCATCAACGATGAGTTCGAGCACTTTTCCAATCACTCTGAAGAAACCTCCTTTGTTCCCGGTCGACGTTTCTCTTTTAATTTCCCGAAGATCCAGAGAGCTCCTGTTACAGTCATCAGAATAATGAACATCCACAGTGTTGGTGTAATATCATTGAAGACATTCCACCCGAGCCATGCTTCGAATTGGAGGTACCAACCTAATGCGTTTGTTATAATTACCATAGCCTGTAGTGCAAACAAAATTGTTGCAAGAATGAAGCCAACCGTAATGAATGCATATCCTTCTTGTTCATCCTTCGATAACGGTTTCACTCCTGTGAGAAAGACTGCACCAACGATGATGAGAAGGAAACCACCAATCAAGTCAGTAAATCCAATAATGGGTCCAATAAGTCCAAAGGCAACAAGGATCTGTAGTGTTCCAACTCCAGCATAGGCTAATCCAGCTATCAGTGTTAGTATAGCGGGTCCTGTGCCATCTTCAGGAACTCCAATCTCCTCTGTGTATGTTCTAGACAAGGAAGAACCCTCCTATGAAGATCACAATCAGAGCAACGAGATATGCGAGGATGAGCTGGTATATTACTGAAAATCCTGTCCACTTCCATGAGCCCGTTTCTTTCCGTACTGCACCGATTGTAGCCAAACAGGGAATATAGAGTAGTACGAACACCATCAGTGCAACTGCGGATAGTGGTGAGATACTTGCAGTTAGTGCAACCGCGAAAGTTGCAGTCCCTCCTACTGCATAGATGATTGAGAGGGTCTGGACAACAGCCTCTTTAGCAATCACTCCAAAGATGAGTGCCGTAACAATCTGCCAGCTGAATCCCAAGGGTATGAATAAGGGTTCGAAGATTTTCCCAAGAATACTTGCAAAGGATGCTTCAACTGGAACTCCATAGCCACCGGGTCCAAAAGAAGAGAGAACCCACATGATGATACTTCCAATCATCAGGTAAGTTCCTGCTGTCTTCAAGAATAGTAAGCCTCGGTCCCACATGTGCCTGAAGGAACCGTGTAAAGTTGGAACCTGATACTGCGAGAGTTCCATAAGAAGTGATGATGATTCTTCTCTGAATAAGACCTTCTTGAAAATTAGTGAAACAACAATTGCCATTACGATTCCCAACATATACATCAAGAACACGATTGTTCCAGCGTAGGCTGGGAAGAAACCTCCCGCAATGAGAATGTAGATGGGTAGTCTTCCTGCACAGGACATCAAAGGAGAAACCAGGATTGTTGTAAGACGATTGGACTCTCCGTCTACTGTTCTGGCTGCCATGACAGAAGCAACGCTGCATCCAAATCCAAGTAAGAGCGGAATGAATGATCTTCCATGAAGGCCCATCTTCATCATCAATCGATCCATCACGAATGCAGCCCGTGATAGGTATCCTGTGTCTTCCAAGATTGAAATTGCCAGATAGAGGAAGAATATTGGTGGGACGAATGTGAGGATGAATCCAACACCAGATAGCACTCCATCTGTGAGGAGTGATGCAAGCCATGGGATTTGGATGAGAGATGTGTAAGTTCCTAACCAAATAAATAATTGAGCGATCATCTCCATGAAGACGACTGAGATCTGGAACGTAAAATGAAACATTGCCCACATGATAACTACAAAGATTGGGAGTCCGAGGTATTTGTGAAGAAGAACTCTATCAAGCATATCGCTGAGGACCCATTTGGCATCTCCAGGTTCATAGACCTCGCAGAGAATACTACCAATCACTTCGTAACGCTCATCAGCTAGCGCTAGCTGTGGGTCGATTTTGAACGATTCAGAATCTTCTTCGAGTTTTAAATCTGAATCTGGTGGTTCACTCAAAGTTCGACCTCCAGAACTTTCTCTCTGATTACTGGATCTACAATCAGATCGATGATTACAGGGTCTCTTTCAAGAAGTTTCAAAGCCAACCATCTGGGAGGAAATCTCTCTAGTAATTCCTTGTCCTTGGATATAATTGATACAATCAATTTCAATTTAGACTCAATTTCGCGCTTGTATTTGATTGAGGGAGGTCTCAGTTTTTCATATTCCCCATGGTGGTGAAAACGAGGATGATAGTGTAAGTGGTCATTTTCATCAAGGTCTCCGGGCTCATGCTCGGACACTGGCTCGTCATGCATGGAGTGTTCAAGTACATGTTTTGGAGCAACTTCCAATATTTTATCCTTAAGCTCTTCAATACCTTCTTTCTTTGTTGCAGTGGTTGCTATCACTGGAGCTCTTAATTTCTCTGACAGAGCATCAAGGTCGATGCGGTCACCACGAGATCGAACCATATCGAATAAGTTTAGCACAACAACGAGATTGACCTGGAGCTCGATTAGTAGGAGCGTCAGATACAGGTTCCTCTCCAATTGTGAAGCGTTTAGAATGTCCACCACAACATCTGGTCTATGATCAACAATGTATTGTCGTGCTACTCGTTCATCCTCAGAGACCGCAGATAGACTGTATACGCCAGGCAAATCAACAACTTCGAACTCGTAGCCCTTGTGAGTGTAGTGGCCTATTTTCTTTTCCACTGTCTTGCCGGGCCAATTGCCGGTGTGCTGCTTCAATCCTGTGAGGCTATTGAAGATCACTGACTTACCCACATTGGGATTTCCAATGAGTGCAACCCGGACCTTCATTCAGGAACTTCCTCCATCTCTTCTACAACTAGTTTGTTTGCAAGCCCATGGCCTAGAGCTAATCTTGTCCCTCTAACTTCGACTAGTACTGGTCCATGTCGACTTCCCTGAATTACCTTGAATATGCAACCTTTTGTCAAACCTAGGTCTAAGAGTCGTCTTAGAATACCTCTACCATTTTGTTTGTGCTTGTGGTGAAATCCTGGTCGGAACCAATGGTGCCCTTGTCTCCTCATACCCCATCCTCTATGTTTGTGCTTGCCAAAGCCACGACGCTTCCAGCCCTCTTCTGAAACCCCTACTAACTTACACACTGTCCCAGATTTAACCGATGTCAGCGGAATACTAGTTAGTTTTTCAGTTCGTGTCCCTTTTTTGTCCAATAGAATGACCTCCTTGGCCTTCGGACTTGCGTGTGACTGCGCAAAGCATGAAGTTAGTCTCATCTAAGTTAGATATGTCTAACTTATAAAGTTCGTTTACTGGGAAGTTTTAGAATGTAGCTGGAAATCGAATACACCACAAATATTACATATTGAAGGGTCAACCTTCAGATTGGAGAGCAGCATGACATCATATCATTCCACCCCTCTGAAATATGGTGACACAGTCATCGATGAATTCATCCCGAAAGATGTGACTGATCTATCAGTCCTACGGGTTGATGAGTATACGCCTGATTTCACTGATCTGAAGACCAAGTTATCGCAGGTTCTTGATTCGCCAATTGGTTCAAAACCTTTCAATGAGTTGGTCAAAGAAATCTATAGCGAAGGTAAACGAATCCTCTTCATGGTGGACGATAAGACAAGACCGAATATTCACACCAAGATTCTGTTACCACTCATTGCTGACCGTCTTCTAGATATTGGTGTTCAAAAAAGTGACATTTGGATTATCATTTCTAGCGGTTCTCATGCCCTTGCCTCTCCCGAAGAAGTAGAGCAGCGAATACTTGGACCCGACCTCTACAAGATTTGGGGAAGCAATGTCCTTAATCATAACTGTGATGATGGAAACAAGAAAGTAGGGACCACATCACGCGGAACACCCATCCTAATCGATGAGCAGGTCCTTGAGTCATGTCTATTGATTCCCCTTTCTGATTCTGAATACCATTATTTCGCAGGGCAAGCTGGCACAGTAAAGCTGTTCTGCCCAGGTGTTGCTGGAAGAGAAACCATCCGGATTAACCATCCCCGAATGTTTGACCTTGAAAAGGGGTTCCATGAAGATTGCAGATTAGGTCAATGTGAAGGAAATCCCGTAATTGAGGATATGATCGAAGTCACTCAAATCATGAAAGAAAAACTTCCAATCTTTTGCGTAGACACAATAGTCAACGTTGGGGAAATTGTCTACGTTCAAGCAGGTGATATCATTGAGTGCCACAAAGCAGCCTCCCCACCACTGAAAACATTGAGAGTGGTTGATGTTGATGAACCCGGAGACCTAGTCTTTGTTTCAGTTGGTGAGTTAGGTGTCAATCTTTACCAAGCTGGAAAAGGAATTCATGCTGCTTGGAACGCACTGCGTCATGATAAGAAAGGCTGGATTGTTCTTCTTTCACCCTGTGAGGATGGCATAGGATCTGCCGCATTTACAGAAGCAATGCAAGCTTCAAAGGACCTCGAAGTGCAAGATGCTCTGCGATTTGTCATAGAGACCTATGGGACCGAGCAGACATTCAAGATTGGGAATCAAAAACCTCCAGACCTCTTCAGAATCCTCCGTGATGTAGAAGAAGGAAATATCAAAATCATTAGCGGGCTTGATGCAGATGAACTGCGCTCAATATACCGAATGGAAGGATGCTCGGTAGATAATGCAAGTGAAGTCGAAGGCACTCTAAGGGACCTCGTTAATAGATTTCTCAAGGAGAATCCCAATCCTAAGGTGTATGTACTTGCTGACCCTGGTCTATTGATTAATGTGAAGAATCAGATTCACTGAAAAATAAATTAAGAG
>JAUWOU010000180.1 GCA_030612005.1 Candidatus Thorarchaeota archaeon
CCCCTCGTCTGGATGCTCCAAAAGTATCTCCTACAACAGGTCTCAGACCTGATTGTACTGAAGCCTCCGCCAAGACTCTTCCACAAACAAGATTTCCTTGTCCTCCTACTCCTGCCACTAAAATATTGAAGGGGTTTCTCATTGTACTCTTTCCTCCATAATGGCATCATAAGGACAAACTGCTACACAAGCTCCACATTGCACGCAGAGCTGATCCAGAATGATTGGGGGATCCATCGTCTTATTCCAGCTTATCGCAGGGCAAGCAAAGTCTGAAACACAGATGAGACATTTCTCCCCTTTGCACAAGTCTTTGTCAATTCTGAAGGATGTTTCTTTTACAGTAGATTCTCTTCTGGCTTCTTCGAGTATACAGACACTATCAAGAAGTAGCACCTTCAATCCATCCTTATTTATTGTTGAATGGAGCAAGTCGATAAGTTCGGGGATGTTGTTCGCATCACTTCTTGCATAGAAGTCCGGCGCTATTGCTTTGATAATCTCTTCAATCTTCACTCTCTTTAGATTAGATTCTTGATCAAGTGCGCCTGGATGTGTCTGGAATCCTGTCATAGCAGTTGTTTCATTATCTAGAATCACAAATGTAAGATTGGAATTCTTGTGCTTGGCGTTTATGAGTCCTGGAATGCATGCATGAAAGAATGTTGAGTCGCCAGCAACTGCCAACACCTTCGCGTCAAACCCGAATCTCTCTAACTGACCTAGTCCAGTGGCTACACCGATTCCTGACCCCATGGCCTGCATTGTGGTCATTGCCCTATCATAGAACACTCCTAGTGAGTAGCATCCAATGTCTCCTGCAACAACCAATTTGTCGCCAACTCTCTTTCGTACCTTTCTAATAGCCCAGTAGAAATTTCGGTGTGTGCAACCAGCGCAGAATGTGAGAGGGCGTGGAATTAGAATATCTGAATCAATTTCCTTTCTTTTATCCAGCTTGATACTTTTCAGTTTAGCAATGGCTCCTCGCATGACATCCGTTGTCATTTCTCCATAGGCTGGGATTGCTCCAGATCTTTTACCATGGAACTCTGGGATATTATCTAACTCAGCCGCAAGAGACCTAATCTCATCTTCCAAAAATGGGTCTATTTCCTCGGAGAACAGAATCCTCTTTGTTCTCTTGAGCGCAGCTACTACGATTTTTCTTGGTATAGGATAAGTTGTAACAAGATTCAGAATACCAATCTCTTTAGCGTCCAATAGATGAATAGCTTCTTGCGAGTAGCGTCTGCTAATTCCGCTAGAAATGATCAAGATATCGAGCTCTTTATCAACTGGTTGTGTATTCCACTTAGATTCATCGAAAGTCTTAGTGATTTGTTCCATCTTATTGAGAAGATCTCTATGTTTGAAATGGGGTGAGGGAACATTGAAGAGATTCTCTTTCAGAGTTCCTGCAGTCCATTCTCTTTTCGGGATATCTCCCTTTGTAACTAGTCCCCTTGAATGACTAAGGCGAGTTGTGCATCGAACGAGCACAGGAACCTCATATTCCTGAGATAGCTTCAGTGCAAAGGGGACTATGTCCTTTGCCTCCTGGTAGGTTGAAGGTTCAAGCAGAGGGATTTGAGCTGCCTTTGCATAGAATCGTGAATCTTGCTCGTTACTTGAGCTATGACCTTGTGGGTCATCACATACGACAATAACTAGTCCACCTGTACCAGTTCCTGAGAGATTCAAATTTAGAAGAAAATCCGAAGCGACATTCAAACCTAGTGATTTCATCGGGCATATTGCTGGAACACCTGCCCAACTTGCTCCCGCTGCGGCCTCCAATGCTACTTTCTCATTTACACTCCATTCAACATAGATATCAAATTCATCAGCGAAATGTTGTAGAATTGTTGTTATCTCTGTTGAAGGTGTTCCTGGATATGAAGCACAGAAACCAATTCCTGCTTCTAGTGCCCCTCTTGCAATGGCTTCATTGCCTCCCATGATGGCTTCGTGATTTGAGTCTGTCATCCTCTCACAATCTGACAACCTCTCAGAAAACACTTTCGAATTCGATAAAGTGAGAGAAAGAGAAAAAAGGGAGACCCCTACTGATTGGTAGTACCAAAATGTCAAAAGAACAAGAAAGCGAGCCTCAAACTGGGAAGAAATTCACTTCACTCCATTCGATATCTCATGACAAAGATGTAGACGGTCTCAACTCCGCTGCAATTGTCTGGAGATATGCAAAATCCAAAGAACTCGATTTCAGTGTCACTCTAACTGATTATGGCTCATTTGAACCCGTATTTTCAAGCATCGCATCGAGGAGAAATACTCTCATTGTGGTGTCTGATCTGGGCATGGATGATTCAACACTAGATATCGTAATAGCCAGCCTTACACGTGCTATCTCTCAGGGCTGCAAGATTGTATGGCTTGACCACCACCTATGGTCCGACAAGGCAATCAAATCTATTCGTGCACTTCCTAACAAACCCGTATTGCGAATCAATCACGATTTCTGTGCTGCAGAGATTGTGCATAAGTCATTGATGCCTCAAGACGAAATCTGTGCGGAACTTGCCCGAATTGCTCATGATACGGATTTCAATCTACGGGAGCTTGAAGGTGCAATGGCGTTAACCGATGCAGTATCTGTGATTCGCTTTGGTGCAATTGATCGTCGAGAAGACGTTTCTGATGCTCTTTATCCTGTTGTATCAAAACTAGCTGAAAGTGGTTTAGCGGGTGTCTGGGATGAAAGTACAAAGAAATTCAATGACCCTATCTTGAACAAGCGCGTCGATCATTATCGTAAGGACAAGAAGAAGAAGATCCGCAAGGCTCTTGCAGGTCATTGTGACAATGTCATCCATGATAGACTCGTTCGTGTTGTGGAAATTCCAAGCGGTGTAACCTCAACAGATTTGGGGACATTCGCTGCGAAACCGGAAAACCTAGAAATTGATGGAAAACTCCTACCGGTTGCTGACTTGCTCTTTATGCTTAGTCAGGGTGGGATGCTTGGAATCCGAAGAGGGCACGACACAGTTCTATGTAACATGGTCGCAAAACAATTCAACGGGGGCGGTCACCCATTTGCTGCAGGTGGAGAGTACGGTCTCTATGAAGACTTCCAGGCTGTCTGTGATGACCTATTTCTAACATTATCAAAGAACAAGGATTGGCTTGTTCAAGCGTAAAATCATTGATTTCCAGAAAGTACTTGTTTCACTATATCCATGATGTCGATTGCTTCATCGAATATTGTATCAAAAGTCTTGACAGCATCATCAATCAAACCTGGATTATCCTTACGCTGAATTAAAGCTGCCATATCCGATTCTACTGCATGTGTGAGATAGAGTAGCATCTTGTCAGAATTCAGGCTCACCATGCGATATGTTTGGGAACTCTCTTTTGCTATTCTCAGTATAATATTACCAGTAGAAGCAAGATTAACAAATGCCTCTCCAACGTTTTCGATGTAATTTAATATCAACTCTGTCGTACGTGATTGCTTGCCCTCTATTGGCATTACGAGACCGATTATCTTTACTCCATCCATCGCTCTTGCCATTAGACTCATTTCCGCCATGCCTGATTTTTTTAGTCCTGCGTCAAGAACACTTGCTGGTACTATAACCCGAATCTCATCTCCAGGTTTAGCCGCCTCTCCAAATTCTCTGACTACAGTATTTCTCACACTCTCAATACCTTCGATAACCACTGACCCCTTAATTGAATCCAATCCAGCTAATTGATTATACAGCACCATTGCAACATTTTCTGGATTAGTTGTAGTAAGTAACTTCTGTTTAGTAGTTACTTCCTGTCGTTTTGTTTGGGTTTCAGAAAGCATTTTCTTTCTTTTCTCTTCCAACGCTTTGACAATTCCTGCTTCCGAAATAGAGAATTGTCGCGGGTGTCGAATTGTGTCGACAACAATGAATCCTTCATTTTCAAGATCTGACAGGCGTCGATAGATGTACGCTTTTGTATATTTTTTCTTCTCTAATTTTTCAAGATGCGCCGCTATTTCTTTATAGGTTACGAACTTAGAAGGTCCCCCTGCGGCAGCCATTAATCCCTTCAGCACCATTATCTGACTTGAGTCCACATCTATTCCTAATTGTTGCAAATTCCTTGGAGCTTCATCCTTTGACATCTTCAATTACTCCTTTCTTCAGCTATGTCTATTCCAGCATCATAATCTGCATCAAAGGTTTCTATTGCATTATCCACCAGTTCTGGGTTCGAACTCCTTGGTATCCATGTTGCAGATATCGGGCTTTCAGAGACAATCAAGACAATACCTTCATCACCACGTCCAACAAATTGGTATGTAGCATCCTTTCGTTCATAAATCCTGAATCCTGGCTGGTAACCCTGTTCACGGAAAAAGAGTGTAAATTTCTTTAGCAAATCTTGCTGTTCCTTGTCAATCCTGTTATGTTCAAGACCCTGAAATATAATCCCATTTTCTAATAGATATCCTATTCCTTCTACTCTGACTGGTGTAATCATATCTGAACGATTCAACCACTCTAAGGAAAACCTGACAATATCTCCTTTCTCAAGATAGCTGTAGACCTTATCGTCAATTAATTGGAATACATCTTCACATCCCACTGCAAACACAGGTTTCTCAATCTTATGCTTCCCAGCGGCTAGTGAAATCATTTCTTCACCAAGATCTTCTGAGTTCATCTTGGTAAGAACTTCAATTTCCGAATCGAGATCTCTTATTTCGCTCTTAATCTCCTGAGCTGCCTCTTTCATCGCTTTGCGAAACACTCTGTGTATGAGTCCCACATCAGAATTGTACCCATGCTTGTGCTCACTCCGATCTACTTTGATAAACCCAGCTTTCTCTAGCCACGATAGACTTCGATAGACCAAGGAGTCCTTTCCTTTTCTGCCTCCCTCATCAATCTCAAGTTGAGCTCTTATTGTTTCAAAGTCTACATAGCTCGTAGGACCACTCTGACTCTTCAGGATTGCTCCTAAGATAATCATATCTTTTCTATGTATTTCAAAATCTAATATCTCTATGATTGCTTGATACTGAGCATCACTCATTATTCTTAACCCCCCTATTGGTTACCCCTTTTTATTATCCTCCTCTTCATGTGACATTAACAATCTAATGAGTTCTTCGGGAGCAACTCCCATCCGCTCTAAGATATCTTCTGCTCCAAGATCAAAAATTGATTCTGACATTTTCCAATCTTTATCAAAGGTTTTGACAGCATTATCAATGAGATCCGGATTGAACCTCCTTGATATCCACGTTGCAGTCACTGGATTCTCAGAAATGACGAGTGCCATATTCTCTCTGTTGAAACTAATCTGATTGTATGTATTAGGACCTGCATAGAGCCGTATATCGAACTTTTTCCCTCTATTCCTCAATTCTCCAAGGTCCTCCAGCATTTGTAATCCTTCTTTCAGCTGAAAACGTACTCCTTTGTCCCTTTCTAAGTTAAAGAAATCGGTTGATATTAGATACCTGATATCAGCACCTCTCTCTGCTGCCTCTGCGAATCTCATGGTTCGAGTTACAACATCATTATCCATGAATGGTCCCATCCAGAGGGCAGTGGCTCTGATGATGTCTCCCCTTCCAGCATTATCAAGCATGTTATACCTTAGCACTCTATGCAGTTCCTCAACTCCTCTCACAATGCGTGAACTGAGCTCTTCCTGTCTCCCTGTAACGGCTTCAACGAGTTCTTTAGAGAGATACCCACAATCAAGGGCAGTGACCTTTGTCAGTTCTTCATCAATCTCTTTACCTCTAGTTTCAAGATCTACAACCTTTGTGCTCTTTAGCCGCTCAAGTCCGGTCACAATTGTGTTAACATCAGCAATGTACCTCTTTCTATGAGATTTGGGATTTTCAACACGAATGAGCTGGGAGTCGACTAGTGATTTTAGCACTCTGTGAACCCATGCCTTTGTTAATTTTGTACTGGGCTCTTCCTTCAGGAACTGCTCATATATCTCAGCAAAAGTTAATGGAATTGGTGGGAACTCTTGGAGCCTGAGAATTACGCCAAGGATATTCATTAATCTCGATTCCTGACGCTCGCCTGTCATGAAACCACAAAGCCCCAGATTCTCTGCAAGTTCTTCATCGATGGGTATTATCCTCACACTCCGTTAATTTTCGAATATTTGTACAATTATATTGGTTACTAACTTTATGACTGTATACAACCACTCGATTTAAGTGCACCTAACCTTACATTGTCCTTAGCAGCATCACGCTGCGAAACTCCGGGTGGATGGCTAAATGCTATTCATAACGGGTGTGTTACAGGGCATACCGGTGTAAATCGGTAAACGAAGCAGATGGTGCTGGGGGGTGTCCCTTCCATCTCCTTTTCTTTCTCTCTTTTTCT
>JAUWOU010000034.1 GCA_030612005.1 Candidatus Thorarchaeota archaeon
ATTCCTTCATAGCGCTGAGGCTTTCTATTAGTACAAGTTTATTTTGGGATGCAACCACGCGTCTAAACTCCATGTGTGTTAGTTGTGGTTTCGGTTTAAACGGGTAAATAAGGCTTCAGTTTTTCTTTTGTAACTTGATTCAGTCTATTTTCAAGTTGAGCTGCCCAAAGAACTTGGTGTTCTTCTTCGATTTTATAGAGGTGCACCACAATTTTGACATTGAGTGGTTCTAGGTCCATTCACTGCACCACATCCAGAACACAGTCTGGATTCGAACATCTGCAAAGCTTTGGTGGCTGTTGTTTTGATCTTGCGAACATCCGAATCTGAAAGACCCATTTTCTTCTGTGTCTTTGAGTCGACCCTATCACAAAAGGTCACTATGGATTTCAGTTTTGGTCTAATCTTTTCCTCTTTCTGTGAGCGTCTTTCCCTACTACTGCCGAGGTATGCTTCGTGAGAAATACTACTTTGGTAAGATGACAATAAGTCACCAACCGCGGACATGGATTCTACTAAGGCGATTCCCGTATCCTTTGATCCATCCTGCTTCGATAGGTCTGGAACTTTCTGAATCTGACGATCAACCTGATCCTCTAGGTTTCCTGAAAGATTTCCAGCCCCAGATCCAGCTCCTTGACGATATTGACTAACAACATTGTCTCTAGAAGAAGGAAGTCGACTTCCAGTTTGGCCATCTCCGAATTGAATGTGGGTATTTCCGTTTTCATCCCTAGTAGTTCCATAGATTCTTCCTTGATTTTCCAGAGTGCTCGTTTGAGCTTCTGTACGCTGAATGACAGAATGACCACAATATGGACATTCTTTGTCATTTGCATCAATGTTTGCACCGCAACCTTTACAGCTTGTCATACTAAAAACCTCATTCTTGTCTAACTTGCAACGATTAAAGCAGGATTTAGAGTTTTCGAGAAATTGATCATCCTTCTCCATGAGTTCGTTTATTCCTGTAGATTGAAATTGCTGATGCAAGTATGATTACCACTGATACTAAAGAGATCGAAGTGACTAATACAATCAGTGATGTTATTTGTGGTGGACTTGATGATGTACCAGTTGGTTCCACCACCATTACCAGTACAGAGTCTTTTGAAGAGAGCCCCCAATTATCTGTTGCATTCAATGTGAACGTGTAGTTACCTATCTCCAATCCATCGATATTGTGAGTGATTTTCACACCCAACTGACCTGTTTCTATCTCTATTCCATTCATCTGAATTGAATAACTATTTGGCTGGTAATCAAAAACCGTCCAGACTATCTCATTTCCAGTCGAACCTAGCTCATAGGTTATATCACTGGGAGGACTTATCCATGGTGCATCGAAACCAAAAATGAATTCTCTGCTTGCATAATAGAAACGTGGATTATAGGTGAGTTCATAGAACTCGCCAGCTTCATAGTCTGTCAGAATATAGGGTCCATAGGTGATATGAGGTTCAGCTGGGTCGAAAACGGGATTCCAAGTGTCCCAGTTGTCAAATCCGATTCCTGTATCATCGTTGAAGATATGTTTTGGAATGATGTAGTCATAAGCAAAATCATTGAAGTGCCAGTATGACTCAGTGTTGAACTCAATGACTGCAGTATAGAGACTTGGTGCATATGCTGCTGCTAAGTCATCCACAATGTCGGAACCTGCAGGGTTCCCGTAGTCTGCACTCTCAATCGCATAGATGATGCTGAATACAACATCTTCTGCAGTAAGATCTATTTCGTCACTCCACATTGCATCTTGGATGATATCAATTGTGAATCTGGTATGACCTTCTGGAACATTCAGGTTATCAGCATGTGTTTCAACAGTCATACTTTCAGCAAGGTCTGGAATCGGTTTCAGATCTGGACCATAATTGAAGAGAGATGAGTAGAGATTATTCAATATTGCTTTTGATGAAGGAGATTCTGCTGTAAAAATATTGAAACTATCTGGCTCTTGGCTTATTGCAACAGGAACTGTTCCGCCAAAAGTAAAATCTTTTTTCTGAATCTTCCTCATGGTCCATGGACCTGAGATCCCGTTTGCTAAGTCCTCAACATGACCAGTAAACTGATCGTTTCTGTAAGCATAGATGTAGGTGTTTTCATACACAACAAGTCTGGGGACGTTGTAGTGGAGAATCTTCTGCATCTCAGCAGAGGCCTCAAAGACCTCCTCATAGGTTGTACCGTAGAGGAGTTGGTTTCTCCAGCTGTCGTAGGTTGTGTTAACAAAGTTGGTTGGATTCTGATACTCAACGTCTGCATATTCTGACCAGTATTCGTATGCAAGCCAGTCAACATCATTGCTGTAGAAGTCCATTTCATAGAAGACCATGTCATAATCGCCATGGCTGTCCAACCTTGAGATGAACTCGTTGTAATCTGCTGCAAGGGTTTCAGCGTTAACTCCTAGACGACGTAGTGCATCAACACCAATCTGTGCGGTACCACCTGCAATTTCAGGTGATGAAGCTGCGTACTCGATAACGATGTCGAATGGATCACCGTTTGGAGCAAGCAGGAATCCTGTACCTCCATCGATTGTGAAGCCTGCGTCAACTAGGATTTGTGCACCAATAGCTGTCTGGTCGATGTAGTAGTGGAATGAGAACTCGTCCTCAACACACCATCCGTTAGGATAGGGTACAAGGGAGTCGTGTTCCTGTAAGAAACCGTCCATGATATCTACTGTTACTGCTGTTTTGTCAAACGCAAATGCGAATGCTCTTCTAAAGGCACTGATATTCAACGGATAATCACGACAATTAATGGAGATGTGACCATATCCATTCCTTAGAACAGATACATAGTCAATTTCCTCCGGAGGGTAACCTAAGCCACCCATGTAGATGGGATTTAGGTTACTGGTATCCATTTCAATCTCTCCTGCATACAATGCAAGAACTCTTTCCGCCTCACTCTCAATTACTTTGTATACAATCCTATCAACATAGGGACCAGCATTCAATTCGTTTGGAGTAAATTCTATTGCAGATACATCAGAAATTCCGGAAATAGCAACTACTGAAAGCATGAAAACAGTGAGTACTGCTACAGTATGTTTCGATTTCACTACAATTCCTTCTTTCTTTTTCTAAATTTTTCTACAACTACATAGAGAATAACGATGAGAGAACCTGATGATAACCCTCCAAGTGCTATAGTGTACATAACTGGTATATCTGTTGACGTGCCTGTCAGGTTGGATAAAACATGAACGAAGACAGTACTACCCACGAAATTTCCTGATTCATCAAAGAGATTCAATCTGAACTCATGGGTCCCCACTTCTAGTCCATCAACATTGTATTTGATAGTTGAACCATCCCAAGGTGAAGAATAAAGAACGTCATGATTCTGTGTGATCAAATAGTTCAACGGGTTGTCATCAGTGATTTCCCAGATGATCTCATTACCTGTAGTTCCAATATAATAACTGACGTTAGATACTGAATGCAAAACTGGGCACGGATTTACTCCTGGGTCAAGAGGTGTCGCTGGGTCAAGATAATGGTAATGCGGATTGCGGGTTAATTCATACGATTCTCCTTCTTCAAAATCAGTAAGAAGATATGGTCCACATGTAACATGAGGTTCTTCCGGGTCAAGTACTGGATTCCAAAATTCCCAGTTTTCATATCCTATCCCACTGGTATCATTGAAGATGTGTATTGGAATAATGTAATCATAGGCAAAATTACTGAAGTGCCAAAGGGACTCAGTGTTGAACTCAATTACTGCTCTGTATGGAGTTGGTGCATATACTGCATTCAAGTCACCTATACCTTGTCCTGCTGGATTCTCATATATAGAACTCATGAATGCATAAACCTGCGTGAACACGACATCATCCGCTGTGAGAGGTGTTCCATCGCTCCAAGTTGCATTTTGGACTATGTCCATTGTGAATCTTGTGTGTCCATCAGGAACTTCGGCATTATCTGCATGAGTTTCTGTTATCATGTTTGTTGCTAGGTCGGGCCACGGACTGAGGTCCGGACCTCGTTTGTAGAGTGATGCGTAGAGATTTTCCAATATTAGAGCTGATTGCGCTGATCTTGTGCGAAAGATATTGAATACATCAGGCACATCGTCAATTGCAATAGGAACAGTTCCGCCAAATGAACCATCTAGTTTCTGAATTTTCCTCATGGTCCAAGGACCAGAGATGTATTTTCCGAAATCTTCAACATGACCGGTGAACTGGTCGTTTCTGTACGCTTGCAAGTAGGTGTTCTGGTATACAACAAGCCTAGGCACGTTGTAGTGGAGAATCTTCTGCATCTCAGAAGCTGCCCTATAGACACCCTCGTAGGTTGTGTTGTAGAGAAGTTGGCCTCTCCAATAATCAAAGGTTTCGTTTACAAAGTTAGTGGGATTCTGAAAGCGCACATCTGCTAACTCAGACCCAAATTGATAACAAAGGTAGTCTACATCATTGCTGTAGAAGTTTATTGCGTTAAACCCCATGTCATATTCTCCATGATAGTCTAGCGTTCTGACGTACTCGTTGTAGTCTGTAGCGCGGATTCTAGCGTTTACTCCAAGACGACGTAATGCATCAACACCAATCTGAGCAGTACCCCCTGCAATCCCAGGTGATGAAGCTGCATACTCGATACTGACATCGAATGGGTCACCGTTTGGAGCAAGCAGGAATCCAGTACCAGCATCAATTGTGAAATTTGCGTCAGCTAGGATTTGTGCACCAATCGCTGTCTGGTCGGTGTAGTAGTGGTATGAGAACTCATTCTCAATACACCAACTACTAGCATAGGGTACCAAGGAGTCGTGTTCCTGTGAGAAACCATCCATGATATTTTCAGTAACAGCAGTTTTGTTGAATGCAAATGCAAATGCTCTTCTAAAGGCACTGACACTCAACGGATATTTATCGCAATTTATATTGATGTAGCCATAACCATTTCTTAATGGATTAAAGATGTCGATATCTGGGTCTCCTTCTAGCGTTGGTAGATAGAATGGGTCAAAGATACTTGTATCCATCTCAATCTCACCGGCTTGGAGTGCGAGAATCCTCTGATTCTGGTTTGCAATCACATTGTACACAATCTTGTCAACATACGGTCCAATGTTTAGGTCAGAAGGGATCGATTCAATTGCACTAACAGGAGTTTGAGAAACAACAAGTACTGAAAGAATGAAAATCGCGAGTACCGCTACAATACGCTTCGATTGCATTGTAATTCTCTCCCTTACTATATTCTATATTGTATTTCACGTTATTGAATTATCTGTATAAATCAATCATGGTGTACTACTCTACACTTACACATTGAAATTACTGTCCACACCTGCATTGAGTAGGAACTATCTTTTTCTTGTAGATGATTGCATTTCCATACCTTATAGCTCATGACTGTCTATTCTTCCTAACCAATACTGCGACTACAAGAATAACACCAATTGCACCAACAGAGATCAGTATTGTTAGATTATCCAGAACCAACGGACCTCCCGTCGTTGTATTAGTGAATGTAGTGGTGGTAGTAGTACTAGTAGTAGTGGTTATTACACCTGATGGCCAATAATAATCTAGGTATCTCGATAATTCGTATGTTCCAGAACTGTGGTCTGATACATAAAATGGTCCAGATGTGACATGTGGATGTCCGCTATTAAAGACTGGATTCCACGAACTCCACCCATCATATCCAATTCCTGATGTGTCTTCGAAAATATGTTCAGGTATGATTTTTGCGTACATATATTTTTCAATATCTCTCCAATATTCAGATTCTACTTGAATTTGTACTTTGTAGGAGCTCACGACCACTGCATCTACAAAATCACTGAATTCAGTAGCCATAGGATTACCATAAGCACCGCTCTCCTGTATGTATTCAAATGTAAACGCAACATCAGTAGCAGTAAGTGGTGTTCCATCTGACCACATTGCATCACTTTGAATATCTACAGTAATCCAAGTTTGTCCATCCGGAATGGAAAGATTTGTTCCATGCGTTTCTACTAGTATGCTCTCTGCAAGATCTGCGTAATGTTTCAAATCTGGACCTAGTTTGTAGATACTAGAGTAGAGGTTATTTGTAACTAAATCCTCTTCAAGTTCATCAATCTTGAAAATATTGAATGTACCTACATTATCTGATATTCCCACATTTAACGTTCCCTCGAATGCATTCCCACTATTCTTGTGCACTTTCAAATTGGTCCAAGGTCCAGCTACACCCCAATATAGATCTTCAATATATCCTGTGAACTCGTCAACTCTGGCTGCTTGAAGGTACGTGTTTTCATAGACTATTAATCTTGGAACATTTTCATGAAGGATTTCCTGCATTGTAGATGCTGCTTCGTATACTTCTTCATATGTAGTACCGTTGAGAAGTTGGTTTCTCCATAAGTCGTAGGATGAGTTCGCAAAATTCGTCGGATTCATGTATGAGATATTAGCATACTCAGACCAATAATCATAGGCTAGCCAGTCAATATCATTGCTGTAGAATTGTTTGGCGTAGAAGATCATATCATATTCGCCATGTTGGTCCAACCTTGAGAAGAACTCATTGAAATCTGCTGCATGGGTTTTAGCATCAATATGTAATGCTGTAAGTGCATCTACACCGATTTGGGCTATACCTCCACCAATAGCAGGTGATGAGGCAGCATACTCTATTGTAATATCAAAGGAAGAACCATTCGGTGCGAGTCTAAAACCTGTTCCTCCATCTATTGTGAACCCTAAATTATCCAGGATTTGGTTTCCTATGTCTGGCTGTGCTGTGTAATAATACCAAGGCAGTTCATCTTCAATACACCAACCATTAGGAAGCGGAACTATAGAGTCATGTACAACCATATTTACATCCAAGATCTCTGATCTTACTTCTTCCTTGTCAAAGGCATATGCAAATGCCCGTCTTAGACCGCTAATATTCAAAGGGTAATCACGACAATTGATAGTAAGATGTCCATAACCATTTCTATACCTATGGAAAAGACCAATATCTGGATCTGCATCTAATTGATCTTCATAGGCCCAATCAAGTGTGCGATAGAGTGTATCAACATCCCCTGCTTGTAATGCCAGTACCTCTTCAACTTCACCACCTGCAATAATTTTGTAGACTATCTTATCCACATATGCTCCGGAACATGGATTTTCCAAACCATCAGACAAAGTAAATGTTGCTTGGGCATCTGAAACTATCATGACTGTTAGAATACTAATAGTAATAATTGCTATAACTACTTTTGACTTCAATCGAAACTACCCCGTACTTAATTGTTAGCAACAGCTCCTGATATCTATTCCGCATTATTGATTCTTGGTTATTCTCACTTTCCTAACGCTTATATCACTGGTCTGAGGCACTACGACTACTTAACTGGAGGATTAGCTGTGTCTGAACAGGAAGTACTCTATGACATTGCAGATGGTGTTGCTACTATAACTATCAACAGACCTGCAAAATATAATGCACTCAACACTTCAGTGATTACTACACTGAGAGAGGTGTTCAAGAAAGCTGAAGAAGACGCTTCTGTCCGTGCCATAATTCTTACTGGTGCTGGAGAGAAAGCTTTTGCAGCTGGAGCTGATATCGCCGAGTTCGAAGGGAAGGACTCGAAGACGGTCAGACCACTTGCGGAGAATGGACAAGAGCTATGCAAGTTTATTGAAGCAATGAGCAAACCTGTCATTGCAGCAGTCAATGGATTCGCTCTTGGTGGAGGTTGTGAGATTGCAATGTCATGTGACATTCGCTATGCTTCGGCTAACGCCCGATTTGGCCAGCCTGAAATCAACCTTGGAATTATTCCCGGTTTCGGAGGTACTGTGCGACTAGCTAGATTAGTTGGACTAGGGATGGCAAAAGAGCTGACATATAGCGGAGACCAAATCAAATCTGATGAAGCACTCAGAATAGGCTTAGTGAATAAGGTCTTTGAGTCAGTAGAAGCACTCAAGGATGGGGTTGGTGCTCTGGCGAAGAAACTAGCCACAAAGCCTGGTGTAGCATTGAGTTTAGCAAAACAATCGCTGAACAATACTTGGGAGAACCCACTTCAAAATAATCTCAAATTCGAGGTTGATGTCTTCTGTAAAACTTTTGATACCGAGGACAAAGTAGAAGGCGTTGATGCTTTTCTCAACAAGCGTGACCCCACTTTCAAGCACAAATAGATGAGAATGCGGGGTTAAATCCCCGCTATTATCTTTCTAACACAAAACGTTCATTTTCTTCTCTAATCACACTATCTCTCTTGAGAAGCTCGATGTGTTTCTCAAGCATGAACATCTCGAATGCATAGTATACATCCATAGGAATGCGAGGATAGATTGTTGGAGCCTTTGATAATTTCTCAATTGTATCAATGCCCTTGCTGATATTGGCAAGGATTCGTTGTTCCCTCTCATCAAAGATTGCTCTGAATGCCCGTAACCTTTCTTCCAACCCTTCTTCTACAGGATTGATTAGATGACTACTGATGCCTACACTAGGGTTCATCTCGATGACACGTTCCACTGATTTCTTGAACTCCTCAATGTCACTCACCTTGTTGCCATACCAAGGACCAAATCTTGTGAGATCAATATCCACTAGAAACAAGGTTTCAAGACCATTGATGCCAAAGCAAGTGTGATCAATAGTATGACCTGGAAGGTGAATAGGAATCAACTCTGTATCACCGCAGTCAATGGTTGCTCCGTCGGAGAAAGTACTAGTCACTGTGTATTCTGACATTACATGCCCAAATCTCGAGTCGAGTAAAGCTCGCCAATCATCGTAATACTTATGCCCACCAATTCCGTAAAAGTCCACCATGCCTTGAAATGTTTTCACTCCAGTTTCTGCAAGCTCGTGACAAATTACATCGCATTCTGCAATCTTCTGAATCTCTGAAGCATGTCCCTTATGATCAATATGAAAATGGGTCAGTACAATTCTGTCAAGGTCTGAAATAGAATGTCCTAGATCTTTCAGTGTAATCTCTATATTATTCATACTTGAACCTGCATCAACTAGCGTTAGTATTTCATCATCAATAAGGAGGGTATTTGCTTCTGGGAATCTTGCATTATTCTCTCCTCTGATTAGATGAATGTGGGGCATTATCTCAATGTGTGCAGGATAATCAGACATTAACGAATCAGAGAGTGGGAGTGTAATAACTCTCTCTGTCGGACAACCTATATTGCGCGATGTTTACATCAGACAATAGTTCAAGTTGATGGTGAAACCGATGAGTGATCGCTTGTTTGCAGTTTTTGATATTGGAACTATTGGAACCCGGTCAGTAATTGTTGATGAGGAGGGTCGTGAGGTCAGTAAGGCTTACGAAGAATACCCTCAGAAACCAAAAGAGGTCAAGACACATGAGCAGCTCGCTGATACGTATTGGAGAACTTCTGCAAATACAATGCAACGAGCAATATCCGGTTGTAAGCATAGTGCAGAGGCAATTGTTGGAGTAGTGGTCACAACAACTAGAGATAGTATCACACCAATCGATAAAAATGGAAATGCACTTGCTCCCACTGTTACATGGCTTGACAGTCGATCTAGTTCCAAGAGCAAGGAGATGGCTGAGGATATTGGTCCTCGAAAATGCGTCAACAAGTTGATGTGGTTCATTGAAAACAAGCCTGATTTCTTCAAGAAAGCTTACAAATGGGTCCATCTTGACGCCTTCATTAACAACAGATTGTGCGGTGCATTGGTTTGTTCACCAGCTGATGCGAGATTTGGTCCCATCGACCATGAAACCCTCAAATGGTCAGAAGAGCTCTGTGAATCAACAGAAATCCCGATTGATAAATTGACAGACATTGTTGATTCTGGTTCCACAATTGGTAATATCAGCGCAGATGCATCAAAAGCCACCTCCCTTAGGAAAGGTACACCAGTCATTATGGGTAGTGGTGATCAACAGTGTTCTGCACTAGGAATGGGTATAATCCAATCCGGACTCGTGAAAGCTACGACCGGTACAGGGACCTTTGTAATAACACATCTTGATGAATTCATTGAAGACACCAATGTCATGTTCTGTAATCCATCTGCAATTCCTGGAAAATGGATTCTAGAAGGGGTCACACCTGGAACTGGTTTGACGTACAAATGGTATAGAGACCAATATTGTGAACCTGAAGTGGCATTAGCTGCACAATCAGAGAAAAATGCCTATCAGATTATAGAGTCTTCAGCTGCTCAAGTCCCTGCTGGTAGTGAAGGACTTGTCTTATTTCCATTCATGGCTTATGATCTTGGCATTTTCTATCATCTTGGGTTTAAGCATACAAAAGCCCATGTTGCCCGTGCTATTCTTGAGGCAAATGGGTATAGTATCAATTTTTACCTAGAGATAATTGAAGGAATGCTCGATTTGGAATTTGATGAACTTAGAATTGATGGAGGAGGTTCAAACTCACCTCTGTGGCGTCAGATTCAAGCTGATTGTGCAAATAAGACAGTTACAACACCAGTTGTGAAAGACTCGACAGTGATTGGTGCTGCGATACTTGGAACGGTTGGAGCTGGGGTGTATGGCAGTTATGAAGAAGCTATTCAGAATATGTTCCACATTGAAGAACGTCGAGAACCAATTCCTGAAAATGTTGAGGTTTACAAGAAACAGTATCAAATCTACAACCAGCTAATGCTTTCAGAAATGGGCAACATCCTTGAAGCCACATCATAAGAAAAGAAAGGAAACCATAGGCAAATGATGCCTAGGTCTGGTCATCAGGGAAGAGTGATTTCCTCATCCTCAGCCTCTTCATCTTGACTATCTTCCCCCCAAATCCTACCAAAGAATACCAATGCAAGAACAAGTTCAGAACCCTTGGCATTATCTGCTAGATATTCAATAGACTCGCTAAACGTTCCTTCAAGTTCCCAGGCTTTTTGAGCGAGGTTTACAAGGTCATCGAATCTATCGTCTGCAATACCAAGAGCTTGTGTTAGTTTGTCAACATCATGACCAACAACAGTTAGTGTACCAAGATCGTAATCGGTAGGCATAAATGTTCACCTAACAAATTCGCGTTTGCTGACTCCTTTTAATCTATCTACGTTATTATGTTCTGCTTTAGTAAATCGAAACCCTTCTATTGAGCGTAGCGCACCACTCAATTGTCACAAGGATTCAAGTCTGTATTCACAGTGAACAAGACAATAGGAATCGATTATTCAATGACCGACTCAAAGTTTGACGTTGTTGTTATCGGCGGAGGTAGTACAGGAACTGCTGTTGCCCGAGACTGTGCCATGAGAGGTTTACGAACACTTCTGCTTGAACGTGATGATATTGCATCTGCAACAGTAGGAACTTGCGCAGGAATGATCTCTTCTGGGTTAAAATATCGTGATGAGCCTGATATCATGAAGATGTGTTCAACGGAAGTTGTCTACTGGAATCACATAGCACGTCATATTGTTATGAAGAATCCAATACTCGCTCCCCTCTTAGATTTGAGCGATGCAGCAAGTGATAGTTCCTACATGGAATCCTATTCGGAACACGTAGAGGAAAGAGATGTTCCTGCTATGATGTTTCTCACACCTGATGCAACACTTGAGATTGAACCTATGCTCCATCCTGAAATAATTGCGAGTGTATACTATGAGGAGTACTTCATTGACCCATTTAGGTTATGTCTTCTCCAAGCACTTGATGCAAGAAACCATGGTGCTGAAATTCGAACCTATTGTGAAGTCATTGATTTTGAAATTAACGACAAACAAGAGATTGAAGGGGTTATATTCTACAACAGGGTGTTTGGAACCACAGAGCGCGTGACAACGAAACTTGTTGTTAATGCAGCTGGACCTTGGGCTCACAAAGTTGCCAAGTCTGCAAAGGAAGAACTTCACATCCGCTTAAACAAAGGAGCCCATGTAATCTTTGACAGACGTATTGTGAATACTGGTATCACAGTGAAAGCAATGGATGGTAGATGGGTCTACCTATTTCCCCACGAAAACACAACATTACTTGGGACCACCGCTTTGGACACCTGGGAGGATCCAGACACACTTGTCGCTTCATTCGATGAGATTGAGTATCTCTTACAAAGTATGGAAACAGTTCTTCCGTCTATTCGAGAAGCTAGAATAATCAGAACAATGACTGGAGTGAGACCTCTGGTTCCTGATTTTAAGGTCCCAGAAAGAAATGTGACTCGTGGCTATCGAATTGTTGATCATGGTGAGAATGATGGAACGAAGGGATTGCTCAGTTTCCTCGGTGGTAAACTTGTGACCTGCAGACATATGGCTGAAGCTGTTACTGATCTTGTATGTGAGAAGCTTGGCAAAGATATTGCATGTACCACCCACGAGAAACCTCTTCCCGGTAATGAGGATGATGTCGATATTATTGCTCTTTCTAAGGAGTATGATATTTCACTGCATGCCTTGGAACGAATGCGTGCTCGGCGGGGTACTGAGATGTTGAAGGTTCTAGAGATGACAAAGGAACACCCTGAGTGGAAGACTACCATTTGTACGTGCGAGCCTATCATAGAGGCAGAGATACGATTATCTATTCGCGAGGAGTTCCCACAGACACTGAATGATCTTAGACGACGACTTCGTCTAGGAACTGGTCCCTGTCAAGGAACATTTTGTACATACAAGGCTGCATCAATTCTCTCTGAAGAACTTGGTCTTGCTGGTGATGACTTTCTTGTTGACATTCTTGATTTCCGCGCAGAGCGGTGGAAAGGTATACGTCAATCAATGAGAGGTGAACAACTTGCTCAAGAAGAACTTGCTCAAGGAATGTATGCTTGCGTAGGCAATCTTGACCAGTCCGATGTGGACTATGACTTGAAACCATGGGAGGAGGGACACTAGATGGACCTTGAAACAGATCTTGTAGTGATTGGAGGTGGGATGGCAGGTCTTATCGCTGGAACAATAGCTGCTGAGGCGGGATTAGATACAATCCTTCTCAGAAAGGGGCAGAGTGCTACTGCATATTCCTCTGGAGCAATAGATGTTATTGGATATCTCCCGGAAGCTTCTGAACCTATCATATCCCCCGAAGAAGGTCTCTTTGCACTCTCTAGGCTTTATCCACTTCATCCCTACAATGTGCTTGGCTATGATAAAAGAATAGAGTTTGAAAAAGTCATGGAAAACATTGTAGGAAGGACAAAAGATACTGTCACTTGGCTCAAAGCACATCTTGATGGAACAATCGCACCTCTAATGGGCGATTTCGAATCCAATATGCATCCTATCACAATTCTTGGAACCACAAAACCAACATGTCTAATTCAAAAGACAATGCATAACGGAGATGTTCAGGACCGTGAAGATAGTGTTTTGTTATTTGTCGGGATAATGGGTTATGCTGACTTCAATCCTTCCACAGCAGCCAAGACCTATCTTGAGGATAGGATGGCCGCAGCAGGTCCTCCACGAAAAGTAGGTCATTGCATAATACAAGTTATGCCATTTGGAAAACCCTACAATGTTTCATCAATAGAACTTGCCAGACATTTGGACCATGAAGGATCAATTGAAAATCTGGCAGAGCAACTTAAGGAGCATATCGAACAGATTGGTGCAACTCATGTTGCTTTTCCACCTGTTCTGGGACTTCAAGATGCACTAAAGAACAAGGAAAAACTCGAAGAGCTTACAGGCACCACAGTCTTTGAACTACTTGGTTTTCCACCTTCTATTCCAGGACAGCGACTTCAACGAGCCCTTGAAACTATCTTTACTAAGGCTGGAGGGAAGATGCTCCTCGGTCATGAAGCAACATCATACCTGAAAGTTGATGATAATTTGAAATCAATCACTGCAGCCTCTCCTCGACGTGAGATTAAGATCGATGCTAAGGCCTTTGTTCTTGCAACAGGGAAGTACATTGGTGGAGGAATCGCAGGTGATGAAACTGGTTTGCGCGAAACTGTATTTGATCTCAAGCCCGTCACAGGTGATTATCATTCTGCAATGGAAATAGTCCCTTCACGTTTCACAAGTCGTTTATCAATCAGCCCAACAGGACAACCGATTCAATCCTGCGGTCTGAGTGTGGATCCTAGGTTCCGACCTGTAGACGAGGATGGTCTCGAATGGGCCAAGAATCTCTTTGCTGCAGGTGCAGTTCTTGCAGGATACAACTACTCAGTAGAAAAGAGTGGACTCGGTGTTGCAGCTACTAGTGGATACAGTGCTGCTAAGAATGCTATTGAATTCATTAAGGAGGTGGCCTAGATTGGACGAGAATGAAGCCTTTGAATATGTCAAGAGTACACTGAAGAAAGAGAAGATTACACCTTATCATTCTGATGAATTAGAGATAGTCAAATCAATAGGTGCATGTATCAACTGTGGACTCTGTATCAATCATTGTCCTGTTGTTGCTTCAGTTGGCTTGGATAGGTTCAGTGGACCCAGAAGTATCGCAGTTGAATTATCACGTTCTCCACCGGAGTTCTGGGCTACAGCAGACAAAGTGTACCTATGCACTGGTTGTGGAACATGTCGAGAAGTATGTCCTAAGAATGTGAACATCCCCGAGATTGTTAATATTGTCCGAGCAAATATCTTCGAACATAGACCAGACCTAGTCCCAAAGGGTCTAATGATTGTCAAGGAAATTATCGAGGAACATAATCTTGCCTTCGAACCATGGGAGGATAAGGAAGAAAAAGAAGAAAGTCGTGATATGCGACTTGAGCGATTAGGTATACCTTACATTCCTGATGTTGTTAAAGAGAATGCTGAGGTGCTATTTTATCCCGGTTGCCAGGCGGAAGAACGAGCTCAGGAAGTTCGCGAGGCTGCGAAAGCCATTCTTGACTACTTTGATGTTGACTATACACTGCTAGACGAGTTCTCCTGTTGTAGTCTTCCATCTCACTTAATGGGTGACGCAAAAACAGCTAGAAACCTTGCTCATCAATTGAAAGGGAAAGTTAAGAAACTTGGAGTGAAAAAGGTTGTAACAACTTGTGCTGGTTGTACCTCTAATCTTGCAGACCTTTCGGTACGTGATGAATGGGGTGCTCCTGCATATCATCTACTTGAATATCTTGTAGAAGAGATTGGTTTTGAGAAACTTGCTGATGCTTTGAAAAAAGTCGCTAAACCGAACGATGTCCATGTTTCAGTGCATGATCCCTGTCACCTAATTCGACATACCTCCCGTCAAGTGATGGAGCACGCGTTGAATATTCTTCGATTAATGCCAGGAGTTCGTGTAACTGAATCTGTGGAACACGACAATTGTTGTGGTGGGGGTGGCATGGTTTCTTTCCACGCTAGTGAAGTTGCAAACTCAGTAGTTCAAGAGAACATGATGGCTTTAGAAAAAACTGGTGCTGAAAGACTTGTTACACCATGTCCTCTCTGTACTGCGCAGATCGAGAACAATCTGTTCAAGAGTGGTAGTTCCATTGAAGTTGATGACCTGACTGTATTCATTGCACAAAGACTTCCAAAAAAGGAGTAACGATGCTCTTGCTTGATTCTAAGACGAAAAAGAAATTGTACGACCGATTGGTATCAATAGTTGGAGAAGAACATGTGACCCAACAGGAAACTGATAGAGTGCTTAATGCTCACGATTGTTGGCCCCTTAGCGAGGCAAAGATTCGTGCAGGTGAACTGTTACCACTCGCAGACATGATTGTCTTTCCTGCTTCAAGTGAAGAAGTTTCCCAGATACTCATCGTGGCAAATGACTTAGAAATTCCAGTGATACCAGTTGGTGGAGGTGCTGGTACATGTGGAGGGACACTAGCAATCTACGGTGGAATTCAGTTAGATTTGAAGAGAATGGTCAAGATATTCGAGATTGATCATGAATCAATGACAGTCAAGGTTGAGGCTGGTGTCATGGGAATTGATTTGGAGGAGGAAGTGAATAGACATGGATACACAATGGGTCATACACCAACCTCTCTCAGAGCTTCTAATGTTGGTGGATTCATAGCAACCCGTTCTGGTGGGTCTCTTTCATCTTTGTACGGTAAAATCGAAGACTTGACACTTGGACTCCAGGTAGTACTACCTAATGGATCCATTGTGGAATGTAAATCGGTTCCCAGACATTCAGTAGGTCCTGATCTCCGTCAATTGTTTATCGGGTCTGAGGGTGTTTTAGGAATAATCACAGAAGCTACACTTCGATTGTTCTTGATTCCTGAAGAACGTCGTTTCAGAAGCTTCTCATTTCCTGATGTCCATAGTGGTCTAGAGGCAATTCGTAATATATTCAGAATTGAAATCACGCCATCTATTGTACGACTCTATGATCCTGAAGATGCTGCCATGGCTTTCTCGATGCATTTTGAGTTTGAGGAAGGTCATTGCATGTTGCTTCTTGGTTTTGATGGAGATGTCGCACAGAACGATATTGATGAAAACAAGGCTGTCAAAATTTGCAGTGATTATGGTGGAACCGACCATGGCGAAGCTCCAGCTAAGAGATGGTGGGACCACCGTTACAATATGTATTATCCATCAAGATTGACAACATCTGGGTTTGCTATTGGAGATACAATAGATATTGTAGCAACATATGATAAACTAGAGAATGTCTATCATGCTATGAAGGAAGCAATGGAGGCTCATGATGTCGTCGTGATGTCACATTTTTCTCATATGTATCAGAATGGTGGAAGCATCTACATGATATTCTTCAGTTCACAACCAGATGCAGAAACTGCTTGGGCGACCTACAGGAAAGTCTGGGATGATGGTGTTGCGGCATGTCTTCGTGAGGGTGGGACAATGAGCCATCAGCATGGGGTAGGTCTCACACGTAGCACCTACACTGAGGACGAATTGGGATCATCCTTCCAGGTGCTGAAATTGATCAAAGAGGTTCTTGACCCGAAGGGAATAATGAATCCCGGCAAGCTCGGATTGGGGGTACGAAAATGATATTCGATGATTCTCTTGCTACGCAAATCCGGATGTGCGCAGCTTGCCCCAAGATGTGCAGACATGTTTGTCCTACATTCTTTGCGTGGCGTTCAGACGCACCAACACCTCATGGAAGAGCTCTTCTGATTCATCAAGAGATAACCGGATCAAGAGAAATAGATGAAAGGGGTATTGAGATACTTTACCAGTGTCTAGAATGCAGTCACTGTCTTACTTTCTGTATCCCTGAGATTGATATCGCAACTATAGTTGAGCTCCGTCGAAAGGAAATTGTGTCAGAAGGTAGAAGGCCTGAAGGACTCAATGATATGGCCAAAGCCATTGAAAAATATCACAATCCTTACTCAGAACTTCATGAATCAAGAAATGACTGGTTAGAGCTTAAGAAATCCGGTGGTAAGAATCTGCTATATTTCACTGGATGCACAGCAGCCTATAGGGAGAAAGAGATTGCTTCTGATACTGTAGAGTTATTGGAATCTCTTGGACACGAGGTTTCAATATCATCAGAAGAGTGGTGCTGTGGTTCACCGTTAATCAGAACAGGCGATGCGGAATTTGGTCTTGAACTTGCTCAGCATAATATCGAGATGCTTAATGCAAGTGAGGCGGAAGAAATTATTGTTACCTGCCCAGGATGTTATCGCGTTTTAACTCGTGATTATCCTGATTATGACTTGAAGTTGAATAAGCCTGTGAAACATATTAGTCAGGTTCTTGAAGAACAGATTGATAATCTACCCGTTGACAAATTCGAGGGTTCCATTACATTTCATGACTCATGCCATCTTGGAAGACACTGCGATATCTATGATGAACCACGAAAAGTGATTGAGAAGGTTTCAGGTGCACCTCTTGTTGAAATGGAACGAACCCGCGATAATGCAATGTGCTGTGGAAATGGTGCAGGTCTTCGAACTCTATTTCCTGAAAAAGCGAAGAAAATCGGTGCAGAAAGAGTAAGACAAGCAAAGAATACCGGTGCTAATTTTCTAGTCACCTCATGTCCTTTCTGCAAGAATATGCTCAAGTCTCAATCTGGTGAAGATTTGACAGTACTTGATTTACCTGAGATGGTATTAATGGCTAAAAGAGGCCGCAAGGCCAATATAGATTAAGGAAAAATATGAAATGACCGGGAATACAATGGATGCTGAAGAAATTCTCCGACTTAAGGTGCGATTGCTCACTGAAGGTGCTACGTTATCTCAAGATGTGTATGCTGGGCGTAAGGGTGGTGCGGGTCCTGTTGGAGGACGTTACTTCATTCTACCAAATGGTAGATCCGTTGGAATCCCAATTCGAACTGGTGCGCAACAAAAAATCTTCAACTCCGCTACTTTAGTTCCCACAGATGACCCCACAATCTGGTTGTACGATGATTCAATAGAAATGAAAGTTGTCCCGAAACCTCGATTCTATGATCTCAAAACATCTGATGGAATATCATATTCTCAAATTGCATTGCTTCATGGTGACAGGACCCTTGCTACAACTGTCTATCAATCATGTAGATATTGGTCCCATGGAACTCAATGTAAATTCTGCACGATTCCTCTTTCTCAACGTTCAGGGGCTACAATGATAGAAAAAGTTCCCGATCATGTCGCAGAAGTTGTCATTGCAGCTGAGAAAGAAGGATTGATTGATGATGTTTTACTTACAACTGGAACCCCTGAATCCGAGGATATGGGTATCGAGAGTCTGATTCAAGTTATTGAGGCAATTCGAAAAGTAAGTGAGATTCCGATTGGTGTTCAATTCGAACCTCCTGTTGATAGAGAAACAATACGTGATATTGCTAATGCAGGAGCTAATGCTGTTGGAATGCACATTGAGAGCGCTGATGAAGCAATCCGCGAGGAGATGTGCCCAGGAAAACACCAGTACGGACCTCTTGATCTATACAAACGAAGTTGGCAGTATGCTCTGGATTATTTTGAGAAAGGCCATGTGAGTACATTCATTCTTCACGGATTAGGTGAAGACACCAAGAAAACACTCAGTCTGGTTGGAGAACTTTCAGAGGTTGGCGTGATGCCCATCGTAGCTCCAATTCGACCATCACTTGGTAGCCAGCTTGCGAACTATGAACCAACCTACGCCGGTCAACTGGATGAGTCCGTGGAGTTCTACAAAGAGGTTGGCAAGATACTATTTCAGCATGGCTTGAATCCAAAGGGTACTGTGGCTGGTTGTCATCGCTGTGGAGGATGTACTCCCATTCAGGAAGCATATGATTGGGCTGCTTCAATATCTTCATGACATCAATATATCAAACCCTAGAAGTTATAGCAAGGTAGGTAAGATTAGATTTGAATATCATGTCTGAACTGCCTGCTGAAGAGATTCGTATCATAGAATTTGATGAAGAAGACGCTAAGGAGATCTCAGAGCTTTTCAGACAGGTGTGGCCTCTTGCTACAGAATATCCTGAACATTGGCGTAAGAAAAGGATGTATACTCCTGAACAAATTATTGAGGATATGCGAGCTGGTAATCACTACTTTGGAAGTAGATTAAAAGGGACTATAGTAGGCCTATACAAGGCGAAAATCACAGAGAAGGGTTTCTATGGTGAACATCAGACCGTTCGCCCAGAATGTAGAACCTCCGGTCTTGCTTCTGCAATGTACATCCAGTTTGCAGAGTATGGGATAGAACATGGGTGCCAACGCAATTATTGCAACATCCTTGAAGGTCAAGAAGTTGGGGAGCGACTAATGAAGAAATTTGGATTCGTTCCTTGGGGAGCACCATTTGAACAGGCAGAGGGAATGATGGTGCAGATGTATGAACGTCCATTAATCAAGCAATTTGATACTAATCCGAAAGACCTTTAGTGGCATAAATTGCCTACTCGTCGCTTAAGAAGCTCGAGGACTATTCATGAAAGTTTTCCCTATTCTTGTTGACGGTGAAGAAGTAGATACAGGAAAATACACAATCTTTCCTGATATGGAGAAAGTAATTCAAGATCCCGGTCTTGCTATAGCTCTTCAAATGCGGAATGCTTCTTCATTCTCACGTTTTGTATTTTCAAAAGTTCCTGGATTGATTCCAAGTAACACTGCTGAAATGAGATTCCTACGTGATTATCGAAAACATCATGGGGTTCCAAAATATTCTAAGGATGAAGTTGATGAAGTCGCATATGCAAAAGTTTCCATTTCTCGGGAAGAAGATATTGAAAGAGCGATTTCTGCTGGTGTACGCGATCATAACAAACTGTACAATCCTTTCAAGATACCTGACATGGGTCTAACCTTAGATGAAAGAACTGATGCACTATATGAAGCTAGTTTGGAAATCAAGAAGAACTGGGAAGCTATTCGCGATGTGTCAATCAAGGAAGGAATGCCTGTTGGTACACTGAAATGGGCATGGGATCTTGGAGCTTGGAGCGACTATCGAAAGTCAGTTGATGAATGGGGGAAAATGATAGATGTCATCGAGGAACCCGGATTAGACGGAGGAAAATCATATCGTTTTCGGGAACCTTACGGAGTCGCTGCTTTATTTCCTCCCTATAATGCGTCAATTGCCCTGGGAATCTTCAGTATTACTTCCTCGATTCTGGCAGGCAATTCAACTCTACTAAAACCTCCAGGCAAAGTTCCATTGAGCACAATAGTCTTCGCTCAAATTTTCATGAAGAGTTTCATGAAGAGTGGTTTACCTACATCAATACTTCAAGTTCTAACAGGTGGAGGTAAGAAGATGATGCATAGGTTCATGTCAGACCCAAGAGTTGGTGCACTTGTCTGGTACGGCGACAGTGATGTTGGCCTGAAACTCTGGTCTCAAGCGGCAGGGAAAGGAATTCAGATGGCTCCTGAGCTTGCTGGCAGCGACCCTTGTCTTGTGTGGGGTAATGATGTTGATCTTGAAAAAGCAGCTGAATCTATTGTTAGAGGCCGCTTCTTGGGCAGTGGTCAAATTTGCTTAGCAATAAAACGGCTTCTTGTACAAGACACTCTGTATGATGATCTCGTTCCCCTGCTGGTTGAAGAAGCTGACAAATTGAAGATTGGTTTACCCTCTGATCCAACGGTATCCCAATCACCGGTTGGATTTTCAGCACTTTACATACTTCTAGATCAGATGGAGGATGCCTTAGCAAAAGGTGCTAAAATTGAAACTGGTGGCTATCGAGTCAACTATCTAGAAGAGCGAGACCCTGCTGGAATATTCTACAAGCCTACAATTGTTACAAATATCAAACTCGATATGCGATTAATGACCGAGGAGGTATTCGCTCCTGCTTTACCCGTTTATCCTGTGAAGAGTGTTGATGAGGCAATAGCAGTGGCAAACCAATCAAGATTTGGTCTACGGTCCACAGTCATTACTGATGATATCAAAATCCGGCAGAAGTGGGTTAAGGAAATTGAAACTGCAGGTGTTGGAACAAGTGATGACCACGTGTATTATGATCCATATATGCCACATCTTGGGGGATACAAGGATTCAGGAATTATCGGTGGGAAGTACTTTACAACAATGCTCACAAGGATGAAGTATGTTCACTCTGGACCTGAGTCTGAAGTTATCTGATTAAATTCGATTGCATAACAAGATTGAACAATGACGGAACTCTTCAAACACTTGCTATGAATCAGAATTTGTTGATTAGAACTGATGCAATTGACGCACTAAATCTGTATGAACAATCGTCCACATCAATGAAGGCTCTCCTCAGGGATATGGGAACAACATCTGCTGATTATACAGATTCTCAAATTCGTATTCAGTCTTTGTCTCTCTCAGTTATCAAATTCCGAAACACACTCGACTATCTAATTTCTAGAACTTTAGGAAAGAGGAAACTTCAGAGCTTAACTATACAAAACAGGAATGTCCTCCGTTTATTACTTTATGAAACAAAATGGCTCAATACTGATTTGGAAGAATTACTTGCTTTCTATCCTGATGTCACATTTCAGGATAAAAAAATACTACGGGAAGCAATTGCTATAGATGTGGAAACTACGTTTCTGCAAATGCCTGAAATCAATCGTCTAAGTTTACTTTATTCGCATCCTACATTTCTTGTGAAGACACTTCTGGACAATATGAAACGTGGTGAAACGATAGAACTAATGAATGCAAATAACCAGAAACGCACATATTATGTCCGACCCAATAGACTTCAAGAAAATACTGATACCATTCTGAAATCAATAGAAGATGTTGAATTAGAGCAAATTCCTGATGTTCCTGAAGTTGCACGAGTCGTACATGGAATCGACTCTATCATCAAATCAAATTCTTTTCAAGAAGGTCTCATCCTAATTCAGGACCTAGCTAGTGTTCTAACTGTGAAGTCACTTGGTCCTCAGCCTGGTGAGAAAATCTGGGATTCATGCGCTGCTCCAGGTATGAAGACTCAATTAATTGCAGAGATGATGAAAGGTCAGGGTACGATAATTGCTACCGATGTATATGGTGACCGTGTTCGAGCTGCAGCCGACCGAGCTCAATTCCTCAGAGCTGATCAGATTCAATGGTTGCAGGCTGACGCTACAAAACCTATGGTTCTTGACGCTGATAAGATACTGATTGATGCACCATGCACGTCTACTGGTATTCTACAGGTATATCCGTCATTCAAGTGGCGGTTGAACAAGAAAACACTCTTTGCTTTAATGACTATCCAAAACAAGTTACTTGATGGAATTATCACCGCATATCAAGATAAACCTGGAACCGAAATTGTCTTCTCAACATGTTCCATTTTACCACATGAAGGAGAGTCACAGATTGATTCAGTAATGGAACGTCATGATATTGAACTAATAGAGCCATTTCCTTTTGGTGATACCGGATATCCCAAATTCAAATGTTCAAAGTACGTCAAAAGATTGTTTCCGCACAAACATAATACAAGCGGATTCTTCATCGCTAAGTTGAGAATCAAGCAGTAATCCTTCGTTCTACAGATTCCTGCACCCGACGCCCAAATTCTTTGTCATCCTTGAAGGACCAAGGTATCTCAAGGAATAGTTTGTTGATAATTATCATTAGATTAGCATCACGACTGATCAATGCTTTGAATATTAGTTTAGTCCACTCAAAACAAGGGTGTTCGTTGAAAATTTGAGTATTTCCAGAAGCGGATACAGATTCTGTAAGATATGCCATTCCCTCTTTTGGTTTTCCTAGCATTAAATCAGCTAATGCACTCATGCAAGCTAGAATAACTGCATTCTTTATCATACCTGATTTTATGTATGACTCTGCACCCTCCTTGTACTCTTTAGCTTTCTTTTCATAGAGAGACCTACCATGACTAAAAATGAGGTCTCTTGGAACACGAGAAACTTGTGGTTCAGTTTTCTTGAGGGAAACCCCTCCTAGTACAGCCGCTTTTAGCTCAGCTTGCATATCAGTTAGATGCGATTGTTCACTAATCTTACGCATACCATCAATTATTTCATGACCTGCTTTGACCAAGGTATTTTTGATTTGTGGGTCTTTGAGTGACGAATCATTCTTCTCTAGGCCATTCTCATAAGCTGTTCTAGCAGCTCTGAAAAAATCATATGCTTTCTCTGCCAAGTCATTCTTGTTTGCAAAGTGGATAGATTTCACATATGCCATTATTGCATTGTCAGTTTCACCAAGATTTTCAAACTGTGTTGCTGATTCAATTAGCCACGGAAATGCATCAGTACTGTTCTTATCTATTGCATCCTGTCCTCTAGCTAATGAGCTGTATGCATCTGTGCAGATTGTTGCTAAGTCCACTTTCTTGCATTTTACTGTCATTTCAGATTTCGATAGCTTTTGTCCTCGAAGCCTGCACATATCTTCGCCTGTGTCTCTCACACCTAACCATGTGCATTTCTCGGCTCCTGACAACTTGAATTACTCCGAACTTCTATATACATCTAACATTTTGTTATTGTTAAAAAACCAACCTTATGTGTATCGTTACCTTTAACTGTAATTTGAATGGCGAAACCCATTGAGGTTTCTCTTTTGACTGATGACGATACTGAGCTGGCGATAATACGAAGGAAAAAAATGGCCGAGCTCGTGGCACGTGAAAAGAAAATGAAAGCATCACGTGAACATAAACAGAAAGTTGGAACAGAACGTGAGAAATTGCTCAAACGTTTTCTAAATCCTGATGCTTTAGTTTATCTTGACGGTTTAAAAAAAAGTGAGCCTACAATAGGAAATCGAGTACAAGAGATTATCCTCTATTTGCTCGTATATCGGGGATTACGTGAAACAGTCACCCAGATTGACATCAGATATATTGAACGACAAATCAAAGGTGAAGGTCCAAAGATTCGCGTACAACGTGATGGTGAAATCTCCGATTTTGGTTCATATGTCCGCGAAGCAATCAAAGAAAACAAAGAT
Source organism: Candidatus Thorarchaeota archaeon (assembly GCA_030612005.1). Lineage (GTDB taxonomy): Archaea > Asgardarchaeota > Thorarchaeia > Thorarchaeales > Thorarchaeaceae > SMTZ1-45. The sequence continues at coordinate 24,279 of JAUWOU010000034.1, forward strand.
GATACTAAGAAAGATTAGCTTTGAGCTTGAGCACGACTCTTCCAGTCTTTGATTGTGTATTTGAGCTCCTCAAAATTTCCAGCCTGTTTCTTCCACGCGTCAGCAGTCTTGCGCATCTGGAAAATTAGAGATCCCCCTCTTGCAAGTTTCTGTTCTATAATCTCGACTGCAATTTCTAATGCTTTAACAACACTTGATGTATCATCTGTTTTTTCTACGAATTCTTCTAGTTCTTGGAATATATCAGATGCCTCCATAGACATCCATTGCTCCTTTGGAACTTTCAACTCGATATATTGTTGTGCAGGAAAGACTGTATTGCCATCACGAATTTGAACTTCTCCTGCAGCTTGCAATGCATCAACATGTTTGAGCGCCTCAGTCATGTCAATCACCAAGCTAGCAGCAATTTCTTCAATTCTGATAGATTTCTTGTTTAGAACCATATTCAGAATACGATATTTTGGGTCACCTACTTCTAGTAGGACTTTCCTTATTCCTTCAAGAGATCCATCTTCCTGATTAAGGACTGCTGTGGCAGCATGTGAGAATTGTTTCAAGTCCTCTCTCAATCGCTCTATTGTCATTTCTGCAATAGTAAGTTCGTCTTTCACCGAAGCACTAACTGCTTCAGGTTTCTTTTTCGACAGAATCTGAATCTGCTCAGCTTTAATACCCTGCATCTCTTTGCCTACGGAGTCCAGAGCTCCCTTTGTCCTTGATAGCTGTGTTTGGAGCATCTCTATCTCAGAGTCTTTCTGTTTTAATGTGGATTCTAAATCAACCATCTTAGTACCTAGTTGATTTGCTCTTCTTTGAGAACCACTAAGTTGAGCCTGCAGTGCTTCCATCTTCTGGTTTAAAGACACAATTTGCATTGTCTTATCCCGCAATCGTACGTTGACATCATCTGACATTGT
>JAUWOU010000009.1 GCA_030612005.1 Candidatus Thorarchaeota archaeon
GATTCTTCTTTTTCGAAAGAAATTCACATGTTATTAGAGAATTGGGATTTTCAATTCAAACTTCTTTCAGAAACAGGGTGAGGACAATCATTGCTTCAACTACAATGGCCAGTAGAATCAAAGCTGGAAGGAAGCTGCTAGTTAGGTCTGTTAGATATCCTACGAGAATGGGTCCGATGAAGCCCAGTGTTGCCCCTACTGAGAAGAAAAGACCACCCGCAATTCCCATGTTTTCAGCTCCAACTCCGGGCAGATCCATCATGACTACCAACATAAGTGGTAAGAGTGCACCACTGACGATTCCAAAGATGATTAATGAACCAAGAAGAAATGAGCCGGAAGTTATGCCGACGAGGTATATACTGACACCCTCAATAAGTAACAATGCTACGATTATCGGTTTTCTTGAACCTGCTGTAGAAACAGCTGGAATAATTCCACTCCCTATCAGACCAAGCCACGTAGGTACTGAGGCTAATATTCCGGCTCCTGCTGGATCCATTCCTTTTGCCTCTAGCAGAGTTGGAAGCCAATTCCCGAAGCCGTAGAAAACAAGAAAGGATTGCGAACCGATGATGGCAACCATCCAGACATATTTGTGACCTAGTAGAGATCGAAGAATCTCCTTCAATGGAAGAGCTATTCGACTCTGGTCCGGACCAATTGTTGCTTCACGCGCAAGGAAAATCCAAGCAAAAGCTATGAGGAATCCGATGATTCCGTAGAGGGAAAACACATTGCGCCATGTACCTACTAATGGTAGAATGAGGAAATTAGTAAGTGCTAGTGCTGAAGCAGAGCCAACTACAGCTCCAGTCATGTAAATCCCTGAAGCGAAACCGCGTTCTTTGCCTTCAAAAGATGAAGCTACAACTTTGGATAGACCCACTGAGATTGTTGGGCCACCTACTCCGAAAAGTAATACAACAAGAAAAAGAGTTTCAAAACTGAAAGCAAAGGAACGAAGAATTGCTGAAGCAGAAACAAGGAGGAGCCCAGTCGCAATCATCTTCTTCTGTCCGAAGCGATCGATTCCTATACCTATAGGAACAGCAAGAGGAATGAACATCAGAATGACACTGCCCAGAATAATCCCCATTTCTGAGTATGTCAATGAGAGGTCTGCGGCTATAACATTCACAAGTGGCGGAATCGATGCAAGAATCAAACCAAATGCGAAATATACTAGCCATGCGAGTGCCAGGATAACCCATCTATAACTGGATGGTTCAGATAGATGCGCTTCATCATTCATTCTATGATTCACCTGCAAAACTGAATAAAGCCAAACTCTACGTGTATTAATTATTCCTATTACTCCGCATCCTATCTTGTTTACAATCTCTTTGAACAGATAAGGGAAATTGAGATACGAAACCCTACTTCGTGTAGGGTCGATTCTTCTTTTTTCCACACTAGTATTCGTATTGTGACATTTTTCTCCAATCAGTTTCGTCTTCTTTAGGTGGTTTCTTAGATGGGAAATCTAAGCAGAGACCTCCAAGTAACAAAAATAGAATACTGATATTGAGAACGAACTGATATGTACTCCAATCCACGACTTCGTTGATGAACCCTGAAATTAACGGCTGTGAGAGAGTCAAATCCATAAAATCCATCCCCCCGTCAATAGGAGTTCCTTCAAAATACTTTGTGAAATTCACCTGAACATTATATAATCCAGGCTCTAATACTATATCACTTTCTGCGGCCACCCAAAATGATGTATATGGATCAGATGGCTCATCTCCGGTATATTGAAAGTCAAGAGATGAAGTATCAATCAGGGTACCGTTTTGAAACACATATACTTCAACGTGTTCAGACTCGCCGAAATATAGATAGTTACCTACAGACACCTTCAGATATCCAGAATACATGTACTGCTCTCGTATAGTAAAATCTGTTTCATACCCCGTGTTCGCATAACTAGATCTTTCAGAATTCAAACCCTGATATTCAGCCATCGGTGTAATGCCAAGATTCGTGACTAAGATTATTGTGACCAAGAAACCAATTGCAGGTAATAGGATAAACTTTCGCTGGAAAAATCCTAAAGTACCTGAATTATTCATATGCCTAGTAAATAGACAATACATGAGAAGTACGATGGCAACAATACCCGCATACTCTACAGTGATTACGAAACTATCTAACGCTACTCCCATTTTCGCTCAAGAGATATTCTCCTGAGTGAATATCAACTCTTGGAATTTTAGGAAATATTATCACACCGAGTTATCTCCCCAAGGATGAACAAGAGAGAAAGAGCGGCTTGTCTTATTGTGTAACTTCAGTACTTAGAATACTTGACAATCTACCACTATAATGTGAGTAGTTGACGACCCATACCCACCCCATTACAACAATTGCTTCAAGGATTTCAAATGCTGCGGTGCTCAGTGTTGTAACCGCAAGTTGGAACATGATCAGTAGACTTATGGTGCACAGAATAATAGATACGATTCCTAGAATCCTCATTTCCGAAAGTCTGAGCCAAACGACTCCTATTGCTCCCAATGCTATTGGTATTAAGAGGAAGAACGGCACTGCAGTCAAAATGTGTCCCAAGTGATAATCTTCAGAGAAAATTCCGATTCCAGCTAGGAGAATTGATGTGCATGCGAAAATTGAAAGTGCCACCTTTGATGGTGTGTCTCTTATTTGTTTAATCAACCAAATTATGAAATACAGAACCATGAGTCCTGTAACAATGAGTCCTCCATTGAATAATACTGCGCTGACAAATTGCAATTCTCCGAGGTCCGTTCTGAACCAGCTTCCTAGGTCACTTAGAGGGTTGTCAGACCAACTGAAACCCGGTTGTATTGCAATTGAAGCTGCTATAGTGATAAACGAAATCATAGGTCCAATGAATCCTATCAGATTTCCTTTTGGCATATTTTTGAGTTTCTCAACCTGACTCAATCATTCAACACTCTCCGATGCTTCGCCTAACATCTCGAGTTTTCCTTGATATTTCATCAGGTTAATCAACCATAACCATACAATAGCGGAAAGGGCTGTAACAATTTCTGGAATTGCGACATTACTCCACATTGGTGTACCGAGCATGTAGTCCCCCCACAAATAGAGAGAGAGGAATGGAAGGAGAATTGATATGGCACTGAACCATCTCAGATTAGAGAATCGTAACCATCCTATTCCAATGAACCACATCGAGAATGGAAATGTGAGAAAGAATCCAACGGATACCCAGTAGTGGAGTTCTCCGAAGTTCTCAGAGAATATTCCTATGCCAATCAAGAACGCCAAAGATATGACTAGAGGAATAACTCCAATCTTTGTAGGAATGTCTTTAGTCCATTTCAGAAACCAAATTGTGTATAACAACATCAGAATACCTGTTATAATGAGACCACCATTGAATACAATGGCTCCAATCAATTTGTATGGTCCAAGGTCTGTTCTTGTATAATGTCCAAGATCACTCAGTGCGTTACCAAACCAGTCGAATCCTGGTGACAGAAGGATAGCGATTGCAATAGTTGACAGAGCAATGAGGGGCGCAAAGAATCCAATCTTTGTGTATTTTGGCATATTGGTTATCTTTTCACTAAGTGACATGCATCTTTTTGCGTATTTCTCTCGTATAAGATTACTGGATTCTCGTTCATTAAACTTTAAAACCTCTCCAGTCTATTTATGTCATAATAACTTTCAGAGCGATTCACAATGTCCGAAAATCCAAACTGTCCCTATTGTGGTTCTAGTGTTTCGACAGACCATGTTCGTGCTGGGTACGATGAAAAAGTGAAGGTCCGTTGTCACAACTGCGGTGGGCAATTCGAATACATGCCAGGATTTGGTTCATTTTCACTTCCAGGTGAGGGTCCACGAACACAACGTCGAGTTACATCTGAAGGCTCGTATCCTGGGACTATCTATCAAGGTGATGCTCCTTGGACAACTGAAACGCCTCCACCAAAGAAATCTGGTTGTGGGTCTTGCTGTGCAATATGTCTTTGTTGCTGCTGTGGGCTACCACTCATTACCACAGTACTCATGATTTTTGGTCTCATATTTAGTATCTTCTAACTCTTTGAGTAGAAATCTGAATCTCGAGGAAGTGCCACTTTGGAGGAACACCCAATATGTCCCCATTGTGGACGAGAACTAGACGAAAACATACCTCTTGCACTAGAGGGAACTATTCAACTGAAATGTCCTTTCTGTGAAATGACTTATTCATTTCAGCGTCAAAAAGATTCAAGCTATGTTGAAGAGGAGGCCGAGTATTATCTCTCTGCTGGACCATTTCGAAGGAAGCTGGTTTTAGGCGATAATGATGAACCACGTAAAACAGACCCCCCGTCAAAAAAATACTCTTGTTTGTTTCTTTGCCTGTTTGGTCCTCTGATCCTCTTAGGAATTTACTTGTTGATTATGAATTTAATTGTGATACTAAGTCAATTGTGAATAATTATGCATAGAATCTAATCAAGGTTAATGATAAAAGGAAGAGTGTTTTTGAGCCGCCGGACTAACACAAGGGAATTTTCATAGGGTGACACTAATTGACTGAAGCTGAAGTAGACGATAAACGAATTACGCTTGCAGAAGCAGCTAAGATGGTAAATGATGGTGATGGTCTCTTCTGGGGCGGTTTTGGATACCAAAGAGCTCCCATCGCTTTCGCCCACGAGCTAGTGCGACAGAAGAAGAGGAATCTGACGGTCTACACTTGTGGCTCTGAGGTGGATCTTGAAATAATGGCTGGGGCAGGAGTAGCTACTCGATATGAGATTGCTTTCTCAGCTATCGAAGCCTTGGGTCTTTCATACAATATCAGACGTAGAGTGTCTGAAGGAAAATTAGCAGTGGAGGACTACACAAATCTGGCTATGGCAATGCGATTCCTTGGAGGAGCCCTCAATGTACCATTCATGCCTCTCCGAAGTATGATGGGAACTGATTTGGTCAACCTAAGGCGATATCGAGGAGATGACAAGTTGAAGGTGATGGACTGTCCATTCACTGGAGATAAGATATGTCTTGTACCTTCTATCCAGCCAGATTTCAGTATTGTTCACGTTCAACGTGTAGACAAACTAGGTAACGCTCAGATTGATGGAATCGTAGGTGAGGATCTTGAGGGATCCCGATGTGGAAAGAAGTTGATAGTGCTTGCAGAAGAATTGATTGACACTACAGAAGTTCGAACAAGACCTGATCAGACTAAAATCCCAGCAATGTACGTTGACCATGTTGTCATCTTGCCGTACATAGCTCATCCTATGATGTGTCATGACTACTACGATTATGATTTGGAGCACCTCATGATGTTCCATAAAATGACTCGTACAGAAGAAGGCTGGCAGGAATACTTGGATAATTACATTCTCGGTGTTGATGATCATCATGGATATCTCAACCTAGTTGGTTGGGATAATCTTCACAAGCTTCGTGCAACAAAACCATGGGGGTACTAAGAGTGGTGGAGTATACTAAGACGGAATTCCTAATCGCATGTGCATCCAGTCACGTTCGCGATGGAGAGAATGTATTTGGTGGAACAGGAATGCCCTTACTTGCAGCACTGTTAGCAAAAGAAACCCATGCGCCCAGGTCTAATCTCATTTCTGAAGCTGGTTTCATTGATGCTAATCCTAGAGAAGTTCCTCTCTCCGTGGCAGACACTCGGTATTACTATGGATGTTCTGCTGCGATAGGTCTCATCGAAACCCTCGGATTTCTCCTGCAAGCAGGACGGATTGATGTAGGTTTCCTAGGAGCTGCTCAGATAGATGAGTACGGTAATCTGAACACGAGCTACATTGGTCCATATGATGCACCGAAGGTCAAGTTGCCAGGAAGCGGTGGCGGTAACGACATTGCATCATCTGCAAAGCGCCTCATTATTATGATGGCTCATGATAAACGGAAGTTTCTCACTAAGCTAGACTATATGACTTCACCCGGCTTCTTGGATGGTCCCGGCGCTCGTGAGAAGTGGTCCTTAGTTGGAGGCGGCCCCGAGGTCGTGATTACGGATATGTGTCAGATGGATTTCGATCCCGACACAAAGAAGATTGGTCTGAAGTCAGTTCATCCTGGATTCACTGTGAAGGATATTCAAGACAACGTCATGTTTGATCTGATAATTCCTGATGATGTTCCCACAACAGAAGAACCAACCCAGAAACAGCTTGACATCATGAAGAAATTAGACCCTAAAGGTATCTATCTTGGAAAAGGTGGATGAACTGAATTCATTGAATATTGGTGAGTTCAAGGCAGTAATCTTTGACCTTGATTCAACTCTAATGGATACTCATCGATATCCTTTGGTTGCAAGTGAATGGCTAATGAAGAATTCTAATGTAGATACTGATATTCATAGAGAATCGTATCTACGGAATCTCATTTCGCGGTATTTCAAAGCAATAGAAGCGATTGCGGACGGAGCTCCTTTTCGGCCTCCGTTCGATATTGTCAAGACAGCCATGAGTAATAGCTTGGAGGCTATCGGATTCAATCCAGATTCTGATATCGTAGAAGAGGCAACTCAACGATTTAGAGCCCTTCATGTTGAGTTATCAACTCCTTTTCCTGGAGTTCCAGAACTTCTTTCAAATCTGGAAAGCCGGGGGATTAGACAAGGAATCCTAACTAATAGTTTCGTTGGGAATGCCAGAGTTATTCTTGATAATTCAAAACTTAGACATCATTTCGAGGCAATAGTGGATTGTGGAGATGTTCAAGCCTACAAACCAATGCCAGAACTATTTGAAAGAACTCTCGCCCTCCTTGATGTAACACCTTCAGAAGCCCTTTTTGTTGGGGATGAATATTATGCAGATATGGTTGGAGGTAAAGGACTCCAACTCACAACAGTTTGGATCAATCATCGTGAAGAATCCTTAGATGAACTCGTTGCAAGATACGGTCCTGAAAACACACCTGACTATGTAACGACAACTATTTCGGAATTTGCTAAGATGTTATGACAATTCGACAAGCTGTATCTTTTCTCGACCATTTATCGAGTATCTACGCAACACACATATTAGCAATTTGAAGGACTACCTCTTTGCTACGCCGCTCTATATCTGATGGAGTATTGAGTACCTTGAGCAAAGATGACGAAATTGGACCGATGCAAGCGCGTTCAGACTTGATAGACATATTGAGTCAATGCCCTGAAAACACAGAAGCTCTTGTTACACTTATTCAGAGCGAGCTCAAAGACCTCAAGGATAGTAACGTTGTCAAAGATATCTTCAACACAATATCTGAAGCTGCATCACACACCAATGTAGATGCAACAGCAAAAGATAATGTTCTATACTGGCTGACAAAAACAACTCCCGATGTTCGTCAAATGGTTCTGGTTCAAACAATTGAGGAACTACTTGGTCTTGACCAATGCAGAGAAGCTACAATTAGTGCACTGATCAAGATATCTTCTAAGGATAATGTAGATATGGTCATGCAATGGGTAAATCGTAAAATACTGACCCTCAATCAAGCAGTTTTCGTTCTGCTCTATCCTGACTCATCAGCTGCATTGAAGTAATTTTCAACTAGATATCTGGCATGTATTTCTTTACGTGCTTTTCCCACTCTGGTTTAATCTCGATGGTACGCTTAGCACATTCCTTTGCAAGTTCTTTCTGTCCCATTTTGTAATGTAGCTTTGCTTTGTAAAACCATGCTTTGGCAAATTCTTGATCTATTTTGAGTGATTCTTCATAGGCTTCTAGTGCCTTCTTATCATCACCCTTTGTTTCATACACTCTGGCATGTGCAAACCAGTCGTACTGAGTCATTTCATCTAGTTCCGCGGCCATAATCAGTTACATCCCATTCTTCATGTGACTGTAATCATGAGCCCTAATAATGTTAGGTGTAGTAACAGGTTTCATAGAATCATCCAACTAACACTTACAAGCATCCATAAAGCTTTATTTCTCCAGAAAAGATACGATACACCTCTTTTCTATACATATAAGACTTAGACACGAAATAGTGGTTATATACTAATCATTCATGGTTCGATATAGGTTTCAATAATGAAAACAATTCAAAAGACAATGATTGCCTTGTTCCTTATCGTCGCCTTATTGGGAACGACTGCCTTGGCAAGTGCACAAGGTCCCATAGCCACGCCTCCAGGTGATCGAACTCCTCCTAATCACATGAGGGGAGACGATGGAACAGTATGGATTGACACTGACATAATCACAATTACGGCAAATGGAGAAGTACCAATGTTCCACTTTTGGTATACGGTAGATGATGATGGAGCACACGCAAAATTCCAGACCTCCTTTGTGATGATTGCTGAATTCGAAGATTTGAATGGTGATGGTGGTTTTCAGACTGGTGAAGAACTCTACTTTGCACCATTATCTGCATATGAATGGACATTGACCACTGGTACAGTTGAAGAAGGTGGTGTAGTTACTGAAGCTTGGCTCAAGTACACGAAGTCTGGTGTCAGAACTGCCCCGTTGGCTGATGCAACACCTGCTGCACTAGATGGGACTTCAGACATCATGAGATTTAAAGACGTGACAATTCAGATCTGGGGTCACATCTATCTAGACGATTACGCAGGAGAAATTTTCGATGATCATGGTTCCCATGCAAACTATACAGTTGCTGGAGGTTCAGAACTCAAAATTGACATTGAGATTGGAAACTTTCCATTCAGCAATGATGATTCCATGGTAACTATTCAAACTCTCCAAAGAGAACACATAGCTACTGGAACTTCAGAACCTCAACTTAATCGCCACAGAATTCAAACGCGTGAGCGGTTCCGAAATACTACACTTGATTCAGATATGATGAACTGGACAACAACCGGCGGTAATGAAACTAGATTCGAAGCTATGAATGGAACCAATATCCAGAGGGTAGACTTTGTAGATCATGAATCTGGTATTACTCAGGGCTTCTTCAGTTGGGTTGACAAAGCTGTCATAACTTGGCCTGGCGGAGCTACTGAAGCAGTAGATGTGAATGCTACCTATATCCCAACTGGTGTAGGTATTGCTATCTATCTTGCTTACTCGAATTTTGATGACGGAAGCATACTGCACGACCCATCAATTGGTCTGTATCCTGAAGGTGCACCCACAATTTTAGGATCCATAGATCCAGTTCTTGCAACGGGAATCGGTGCAGTTGCATTGATTGCCATACTAGTTGTGTTGGTCCGAAGGAGATAATCAACTAATCTCTCTCACTGGGCGGTGTATTAGTGGCGCCGCCCTCCATACTTTTTAGAAAAGTCTTATCTTTACATCTTTACTGTCAAACATCAATCGGATTTACAAAAACTACAATCTAGAATGGTGCTCTATCTTGCAACAAAAACGTCTACTCATACTGGTGCTGATAATTGCGTCCTTAGCTGTACTTCCTGTGCAGAGCAATTTCGTAGTAGCACAAACAACATGTGACGTTTTACTTGATCCTATATCCATAGTGGCTGTAATGGATAATGATGGCTTAACAACTGTAACTGTGCGAGCAAGAATGACGAATATTGGAGCAACACCTGTTGACACACTCTGTTTCAGAATAGATTCCCTTGAAGCGATAGTTACTCTGGTAATGGTCAATGGTTCATCAACAAGTGCAACAGTTATTGATCAAGATAGGTTTACACAGATTGATGTCGATCTCGAATTAACGTTGGAAACCAACGAGTCTGTTTGGGTTGAGCTTGGTCTTCTTACATCCGATTTTCAGTCAGATTTTGTTATTGCAAATGATCCAACAAAACTTGTGGGTGATTTCATCTACTATATACGCCCCCTCACAGAACTAGCTAATTTTACCTTCACAGCTATTCTTCCTGATGAGGCTATGTTATCTCAGGAATCGGTTGTACCGCTATTTCCTGATACTGATTCAAATTATACCGATGGTTCATCACTAGCATTTGTCTGGTTTACTCAATCACTTCAGCCAGGACAAGAACGAGTTTTCATCATAAAATACCAGACTCCAAACTATGAAGGCGCACCTATTCAATCATTCTTAACACAATCCATTGTTATAGCTTTTCTTGGAATTCTTCTTGGAGTTGGATTAGCTATCTTTGGTCCCAGAATCGTATATCGCATGCAAAGAATTGGCAAGGTCCGATTCATTGGAGTAACTGCAGAAGAGGAAGAAGTTCTTGAGGTAATCCGTCAGAAAGGTGGTTCCTGTCCGCAGAAGGATCTCTATACAGAGTTTGACAAGTCCCAAGCAAAAGTAAGTCTCATTCTCAACAATCTTGAAGAGAGAGGTCTTGTAAGGCGTTTCCGAGAAGGTCGTGAGAACGTAGTACATATCATGGAAGATTGATATTTTTCATTTCGATGAATCGAAAGCATTTATATCAACGCCGAGGTTTGTTGATGTAAGTCATCAACCTGAGGTGGATTCTTGAGTTCTTCTAAGAAAATTCGAGTACTTGTTGCAAAACCAGGCCTTGACGGACATGATCGTGGCGTAAAGATAGTCGCTCGAGCGCTTCGAGATGCCGGCATGGAGGTCATTTATACAGGACTTAGACAGACCCCTGAGATGGTAGTTCGTGCAGCTCTTGATGAAGGAGTTCATTGTATCGGACTAAGTATTCTTAGTGGTGCTCATAATGCGCTATTTCCAAAAATAATGGAATTATTGAAAGCAGAAGGTGTCAGCGACATCTTGGTTGTTGGTGGTGGCATCATACCTGAAGATGATATCCCTGATCTGAAAAAGGCAGGAATTAGCGAGATCTTCGGTCCTGGAACACCACTGGATGTTATTGTTGAATACATTAAGACCAATGTCAAATTGTAGCTCTAAAAAAGAGGTACTAGTATTGTCAATAGATGAGCTTGTCCAAGGAGTTTTGAATCAAAAGAGGCGGTATCTTGCACGTCTCATCTCTCTCATTGAAGATGAGGATATTCAAGCAATGGAAGCTCTCAGTCAGCTCTACAAACATACTGGCAAAGGACACATCATTGGCGTTACTGGACCTCCAGGTTCCGGGAAGAGTTCATTGGTCACAAAATTGACAGCTGAGTTTAGAAAACGCTCCAAAACGATAGGGATAATTTGCGTTGACCCGTCCAGCCCATTTACTGGAGGTGCTCTACTTGGTGATAGAATCAGAATGCAAGAACATAGTCTTGATGATGAGGTCTATGTTCGTAGCATGGGGACAAGGGGTCATCTTGGAGGACTAGCACGAGCTACATCCGATGCTGTCAGGGCTGTAGATGCATTCGGAAAGGATATCATTTTCGTAGAAACTGTAGGAACTGGTCAATCCGAGGTTGAGGTTGTTGATGTCGCTCATACCGTGATAGTAACAGATGTTCCTGGAAGTGGTGATGACATCCAGGCAATCAAAGCAGGCATCATGGAGATAGCTGATATTTTCGTTGTGAACAAAAGTGATCTTGCAGGTGCTGATAAGAAGGTCACAGAAATTAATGCAATGCTCGATATTGACCCAAAAGAACAAGCATGGAGACCTCCAGTTCTGTTAACAAATGCACGCACTGGGGAAGGTATTCCTGAGCTGGTTGATAATATTCTAGCTCACCTTGAACACCTGAAAGGATCAGGTCTCTTACAAAAGAAGGGTCTCCAAAGAAGTAGAGATGAACTCCAAGAGTTGATGAAGTATAAGCTAACAAAGGAGCTCTCTCAAAAACTCCAGGGTAAACCTGAATATGAGAAAGCAATCAAGATGATTGCGAAGAGGAAACAGGACCCCTATACTGTTGCTGAACAATTGATTGCTGAATTCTTATTTAGTGAAACTAGGTGATTTTACATGGGAGATAACAAGACTCTCCCCGCCGCTGTAAAGCGATGGGATGAAAATACTGTGGCAAAAACCATTGGCAAATTTCCTGAGAGGGAAGAAACCTTTCTGACAATCTCTGGAGTGCCTGTTAATCGGCTTTATACACCACTTGACTCCAAGGATCTGGATTATGAGAAAGATCTTGGATTCCCTGGTGAATACCCCTTTACTAGAGGTATACAGCCGACTGGCTATAGAGGTCGATTATGGACAATGCGGCAGTATAGTGGTTTTGCAACTGCTAAAGAATCAAACGAAAGATTTCACTTTCTCTTAGATCAAGGTCAGACAGGTCTCTCAGTTGCCTTTGACCTACCTACTCAGATTGGATATGACTCAGATCACCCACTGGCATTAGGTGAAGTTGGAAAAGTAGGTGTTGCTATAGATTCCCTTGCTGATATGGAAATTCTCTTTGATAACATCCCATTGGACAAGGTCTCGACATCGATGACCATCAATGCTGATGCAGTTGTACTTCTTGCAATGTATATTGCAGTTGCAGAAAAACAGGGTGTATCGATGGATAAGCTGCGGGGTACTATCCAAGGAGATATCTTGAAAGAGTACGTTGCACGGGGAACCTACATCTTTCCCCTGAGTCCCTCGATGCGACTGATTACTGACACCTTCAAGTTCTGTAGTGAGAAGATGCCGCTCTGGAATACAATTTCGATCTCGGGTTACCACATACGGGAAGCAGGATCGACAGCGACCCAGGAGGTAGCATTTACCCTTGCTAATGGTATCGCATATGTGCAGGCAGCAATTGATGTCGGACTCGATGTTGATGCATTTGCGTCACGACTCTCCTTCTTCTTCGGGTCCCATAGTGATTTTCTTGAGGAGATATGTAAGTTCAGAGCCGCACGACGACTATGGGCTAGGATAATGCGTGAACGATTCAAAGCAAAGAAAGACAGTTCCTGTAGAATGCGATTTCATACTCAGACTGCAGGATGTACTTTGACAGCTCAGCAACCAGACAATAATATTGTACGAGTCACACTTCAGGCACTTCAGGCAGTACTCGGTGGAACTCAATCGCTCCATACAAACTCAAGAGATGAAGCATTATCCCTTCCGACAGAAGAATCAGTTCAGATAGCTCTTCGTACTCAGCAGATTATTGGCCATGAATCAGGTGTAGGGGATACAGTCGATCCTCTTGCTGGTTCCTACTACATTGAAAGCCTTACAAATGAGATTGAAAACAAGGCAATGGAATATATTCAGAAGATCGATGGAATGGGTGGTGCCCCAGCTGCAATCGAGAACGGGTACATTCAAAGAGAAATCCATGAAGCAGCCTACTCCTTCCAGAAGAGTGTTGATTCCAACGAACGTGTAGTTGTTGGTGTCAATAAATTCCAAGTTGATGAAGAGCAGAAATTCGACTATCTTCGTGTCAATCCTGAATCTGAGCTAGAGCAAATCGAACAACTCAATAATCTACGAAAATCTAGAGATGATGACAAAGTACAAACTGCATTGCATGACCTTCGTCTAGGCGCTGAAGGTGAAACCAATTTAGTACCTCTGATCATTGAAGCTGTAAAGGTCTATGCGACACTTGGTGAAATATGTGGTGTCTTACGAGATGTCTTTGGAGAATACAAAGCAACGGATTTGTAGTAGGTGCGAACAATGGCAATAGAAAAAATTGACCACATCGGAATTGCGGTAGAGAGCATTGAAAAATGGATTGGATTCTACAGAGATGTTCTTGGTCTCGATTATACTGGTTCTGAGGAGGTCCCTGAACAGAAGGTCCGTGTAGCTTTTCTCACCATTGGTGATAGTAAAATCGAGCTTCTTGAACCCACATCTCAAGACAGTCCTATCGCAAAGTTTCTCGAGAAACGCGGTGGTGGTATTCATCATATTGCGATACGGGTCGATGATATTGATGCTGCTATTGCTCGCCATCATGAAGCTGGTGCAAAGTTGATTGACAGTAAGCCTAGAATTGGTGCACATAACATGAAAATTGCATTTATTCACCCAAAAACCGCAGGAGGGGTACTTATCGAACTCTGTGAGCCTTTTCACTCCTGATGAATGATTCATATTTATCTTATATATTCGCCAAATTCTATGATTTATACCGTTTTTCCAAATGTTTATCTATTTATTTTCCTAATATATTATATCCAAAGGAGGAAAAAAAATGTCTGAGACCCCAGAGTCTCGATATGATCTGTATCGTTTGGCTAAAAAACAAGAGAAAAATGGCCGATACGATGAAGCTCTAGAATCATATGCCCAAGCCCTCAGAGTTAGTGCAGACTATGCACATGCTTGGTTTTACAAGAGTCGACTTCATTTGAATTTACACCAGTACAAAGAAGCACGAAGTTGTGCAAAGAAAGCACTTGAGCTAGCTCCAAGCTGGGAGAAACATATCAACTCCATAATTAAAAACTGTGATTTCCAGCTTAAGTCCTGAATATAAAATCATTCAGCTCTCAGAATCCTATTGAGAACATTCGCGACCTTGACTACATCATCACGGTCAACCATGCGATTCAAGACCATTCTAGTCCGTTCTCCGTATCCACCATATACCAGAATTCCATCCTTACCAAGTTCTTCGGATAGTTTCATTGCATCAATGGGTAGATTATCTAATCCTAGGAAGATGATGTTGGTTTCTGGTTCTTCTGTTATCAGATTTGGAATTTCAGAGATATTCTGATATAACAGCTTAGCATTATCGTGATCATCTTTCAATCTCTCAACCATTTTTTCAAGTGCGACAATCATTGGTGCAGCGATGATTCCCGCCTGACGCATACCTCCGCCAAGCCGTTTTCTTATGCGATGGCTGTCATGAATGAACTCCTCAGTGCCTGCAATGATTGAGCCGACTGGTGCTGATAGACCCTTGCTAAAACAGATCTGAACAGAGTCTACATCTTCAACAAGTTTCTTTGCTGGAATATCCAAAGCAACTGCCGCATTGAATAATCGTGCTCCATCACAATGAATTTTGAGTTCGTGTTCACGGGCAACTGATGTGAGGTTTCTGACCTGTTCTGGAGTAATGATTGTTCCACCAGCAAAGTTGTGCGTATTCTCGATTACGAGCATTGCTGTTTTTGCTAAGTGTGCATCATCTCTATTGATTGAAGCTTCAAGAGTTTCTGGAAGAATATACCCTCTCACACTCTTTACTGGTTTTGGAAACAGTCCACCAAGTGATGACATTGAACCTGCTTCAAAGAGAAAAGTATGGGATTTTTCCTCCACAACAATCTCATCACCCCTCGATGCTTGAGCTAGTAGTGCGATAACATTTCCTTGAGTACCAGAAGTAACAAGAAGTGCAGCTTCCTTTCCTAGGATTCGTGCAGCCTTTTCTTGAAGTTCATGAATGACCTTGTCTTCACCAATCACATCGTCACCTAATCTCCCTGATTTATGGGCCTGAACAATGGCTTCTATCATCTCATCAGTAGGTTGGGTGACTGTATCACTTCTCAGATCAATGGTCTTCATGATTCTGAGGTGATAATCTCTTCCGATTTAGTCTTGTGGTTTGGGGTTAATTTGGACTGTTTGGGATGCAATTGTTTACGCGACAGAAGAGTTTTCTTGAAGTTTGGTAGATGGAAACCAATGGTCGACTTGAACTTGATTAACAATTGTCTGAAACTGTCAGTATTAGAACTGCAAGTTGAAGTCTTCAATGAAATCGACTCGACAAACCTCGAAGCAAAACGTCGAATTACAGATGGGATTGAACATGACCTACTGATTGTTTCGTCACATCAGACTGCGGGGCGTGGTCGACACAATAGAACCTGGTTCTCACCTGAAGGAGGTCTCTATTTCTCTCTGGTTCTAAGACCTCGCCTTGGTCCTGAATTTGCTCCTCTATCTGGGCTTCTTTGTGCATGTGCTATAGCAGAAGGAGTCCAATCTCTTGGAATTGACAATGTAGTTTTGAAATGGCCTAATGATGTCTTAGTTAGGGAAGATAAGATTGCTGGGATATTGAATGAGCTTGTAGCGATTACCCCTGTTGACAATTGGGTAATACTTGGAATTGGAATCAATCAGAATATTCCTGTTTCTGACTTTCCTGAAGATATTTCATATACAGCAACATCTGTAAAGGAAATACTTGGAAAATACACTTCGCCTGAATCATTGTTGTGTTCAGTCCTCAATTCGATAGACCGATTGCTTGGAGTTGTAGAATCAGAGAAATCATTTACTTCTGTTTTGAAACAATGGAGAGAGATGAGTGGTACTCTTGGCAGAAAAGTACGTATTGACGATGGTACTCAAACCATTATAGGAATAGCTTCAGAATTACTCGAGGATGGATCGTTAACGGTTATCACAGAGAATGGAAGGGTGACTGTAACTATGGGTGATGTGACTCATCTTCGGAGTGATTGAAGAATTATGGACTTTCTTGTTTTGACTGATATACACAATAATTGGGTGCATTTGGAGAAGATGCTCTCATTAGCAAGTGAGCTTGACGGAGTAATCTTTCTCGGAGATTTGATGCCATTCAATCAGGTTGATTCAGAGGCACTTGAAAACTTCTCAAGAATTCATGATGCCACTAACTTTGCTGTAGGTGTGCCAGGAAATGGTGCATTGCCAGAAGTAGTTCAGTACTTTCATGATATCGGTATCAATGTCCATGGGAAATCTCGTATAGTTGATGAAGTAGGTTTCTTTGGTGTAGGGTGTGTTTCTGATACCGTGAACCTCATCCTAGAACTCAGATCATTTTTCAAGGATGAAATGCAAGATGCAATAGAACTGAATGAGAGATCCATTAAAACACTATCATTTTTTGGAATCTCTATCAGAGATGATGTCTTTGTAGTCGAGGCCTGGACTGGAAAACAAGTCCGAGAATTAGAACGATATCGAAGTCCCTATGAACACTCTGAAGAACAAATACACAACATTCTCGCTCAAGGATTTCAAACAGTGCTGGATTGTCCAATCCAAATACTATTGTCACATGTTCCTCCATATGAACAAGGTCTGAATCCGAATCTTCCTGATGGAGTATCAACAGGGAGCAAATCTATTACGAGATTCGTGGAAGAACATCAACCATCCCTAGTTCTTTCTGGGCATTATCATCTTTTCCATGAGTTTACCATCAACAGTATTCCATGTTCTGTCCTTCCTGCAGTGAAAGATGGTTACTACTCAATTCTCAGAACTAATCTAATTTCTAAATCGCAGGGCATCAAGGTCGAAATCTTCTAGGAACCTTAGTAACTTAAGAGTATTAGAGATGTAGTTCAATTGATGAAGCCCGCAGTTATCAAAGTAAAAGCAGAGGATTTGAAGCGAATTGAAAAGCTGATTCTTGAAAGTAAACATGCATACTCGGATATCACAATGGGCGAATACGAAGCCTTCCGGATCCGATTTGCAGAAGAATCCGTGATAGCATATACAAGTGGAAAAATCGTGAGTAATGGTCCAAGAGCTGAAGCTATTGTTCAAATTGCTGTTCGATCTCTAACTCCTGATTCTGAGGAAACTGGATTAGTTATTGGTTCTGATGAAGCTGGTAAAGGTGAATGGCTTGGTCCCATGGTGGTTGCAGCAGTTGCGCTCACCCCAAACCAATCTCGTGTATTGCAGAGTCTTGGAGTGATGGATAGTAAGGAAGTCCCTATCGAACGACTTGGGGAACTTGCTATTGAAATTGAATCGACATGCAGCAGTAGAAGTGTCCTGTTAATATCACCACAGACCTTCAATGAACGTTTTGAGGAGCTACATAAAGAGGGAAAGAATCTCAATGACCTTTTGGCCTGGGGGCATTCCAGGGTGATAGCTGAGGTCTATAATGATGTCACTTCAGACACTCCTATCAGAGTCGTTGTAGATGAGTTTGCCAGGAAAAAGACTGAGCTGCGTCTATCTCGAGTTGTTCCTCTTGAAGAGATTGAGTTGATACAGCGTCCTCGTGCAGAAGATGAGATTGCAGTAGCTGCAGCATCCATTCTTGCTAGGGAGGCTCGTGAAGTTTGGATAGATCGATTCTCAGACAAGGTCGATGTAGATCTCAGAGACCTCAGTGTACCTGAGGCCTATAAAAGAAACGATAAACTGACTTTCTCAAAACTACAGTATTTGAAAAAGATGGCAGAGCGTAAGTAGAATTTTGTAGTGCATTCCGAAGTATTATAAGTTATTAACTATAGTTTAGTATCATGCTTCTGGTCTATGCTCTAATTGGTGCGATTGTCCTATCTATGCTGCTTTACGGTTATGGACAAGTAGTTGAACCCAGACATACCAAGGTGCGCAATACCGGTCGTAAGGAGTATCCCGATCTTTGGAAAGCTGGTTTACTTGATTGTGAATACTCTCCTACAAAACAATCCTATGGTCCTGCTCGAATTTTACCTGTTGGAAAAATCAACCGTATGCCCACATCACGGGGATACGAGAACTACTAGTCGAACCTCATTATTGTAATCTCTTTACATAGGCTCTCCTTTCCAGAAATCTCTCTTTCGAAGATACTTTGCAAAGTATACTAGACCTAGCATTATTGGAACTTCCCAGAACAAACCCATAGTGGTACCTAATGCCGCAATAGATCCCACACCATAAATCGCCACTGCTGTAGCTATCGCGATTTCGAAGTGACTGGATGATCCAATGATAATTGTAATGGTGGCTTCCTTGTAAGCTAACTTTGCTAATCGAGTGATAAAGAGATTATATCCGACTACAATAATGAAACCAAGCAAGAGTGGAATTGACACTAATACAAGTAGATCTGGATGTTCCAGCATAACCCTCCCATTCAGTGAGAAAAGCACTACAAGTGTAGAAAGTAATGCAACCAAAGCCAATTTTCCAGCTGCTGGTCGATATTTCTTCTGGAACCATTCTTCACCCTTCCAATTAACCAATGTCTTCCTTGAGATTATACCCAAAGCCAAAGGAACTCCGATGAATACAAACACTGAGATGACCAGAAGCATTCTATCAATTGGGATGTTCGATATCCCTGTGAATAATGCAACTAATGGAGCGAATAGAACTAAAATAGTTGCAGTGTTCAGTGTTGTATTAACAACATTCTGTTCTTGATTACCATCAGCTAAATGACCCCAAACCAATACCATTGCTGTGCAAGGACTTGATGATAACAGGATTACCGCTACAATGAGTTGTTCATTCCCTGGTAGAAATGTTTGAGCCAAAACATATCCAACAATCGGAGCAACTATCCAATTCGATACAAGAGTGAGAATTATGGGTTTTGGATTTCTTCCTAATTTCTTTAACTCTGAAGCTTGGATGTTAAGCATTGCAGGATACATCATAAAAAACAGACAGATTCCAATTGGAACAGAAATACCGGCTACTTGCCACGAATTGATAGATTCTCCAACTCCTGGAATCACTTGGGACAATAATATCCCCAGCAACATACAGATACCAATCCATAGCGGCAAGTATTTTTCAAAAGTACTAAGTTCCTTCCCTTGTTTCTGTTCCTCGGATTTTGAATATGCATCCAACTCTGACAAGCACCTTCGTTTCTTTGTAAATCCAGCTAGTTTAGACGTAATAATCGATAATATCTACTTTCCCTTAAGCGTTCTCTTTCTTCTTGTTCTTTCCCAAGCTTTCTTGATATGATGGGCTTGGTGAGCCTTTCGGGAATTGAAGACTTGGAGGTTTCCATATCGATTATCAGTTTTGATTTTATTTTGATGATGTACTACTTCACCAGATTGAAGTCTACGACCTAGTTTCTTCTCCGCTTTCCAGCGATGAACGAGTTTCCTAGAACCAATGAATCGGAGATATCCCTGTGCATCTCTGAAGGTCTTTCTAGTCATAAACTTCTTCTTTGAAATGATACCTATAACTGCTCCTTCAAAATCCTAAGTTCGCGCCATTCTAGGTCACTGGTTTTGAACTTGAGTTCTTAACACGCAGCTACGTGTAAAATGAACGTCTAACTCTCACCCCTATGTCCTTTGGCTAGAGGTCCGAGAACGTAGCCTAGCATATTACCTAGGACGAAACCAATGATTACAATTATTACATAGAAGAATATATGAAAAGTCACATCCATCAAAGAAGCGGGTCGGATTGCGCTGATGGAACACCTCCGGATAGTAACAGGATTTTGAATAAAAGAACATTCAAAACAAACAACGATAAACACGTGAAGTAACGTGAGGACTTCACCATGCCAAAGGAATCGTTTTGTAAGCTCATTAATCTAGCTCATTAACTTCAGATACAACTCATCACATTCCACTTGAAACCACAGATCTGCAATCATACTATGGGTATCGTTATCAAAAAACCCATCATGTGTTCCGTACGCCTGATCCACTGTGTAAGCCCAACCTGTTCTTTCAACATTGACTGATCCGCAGTAGAACTTCACACCTCCTGAGAAGCCCGTCGGAACTGTGATGTCCAATCTGACCTCATCGCACACGATTCCTGCCTCTATCCCGTTCCTGATATCTTCAGTCACAATCACGTTGAGTGAGCCAAAGCTTCCTGCACGATAGTCCAAGGTTTGATTCAATTCCACGGCACCATCATAAACTATGGTTGTGTTAACGTTGTAACACCTGAAGAAATGGAGATAATAGATTGCTGGACCAACTATGACATTGAGAAATCTTACTCTCCGGTTAGGGTGGATAACTGCACTCGCAGCCAGGGAGCCTACAGTGATTTCGTGGGACGGATAGGCAGACCAAATCGGTATTGGCTCATAATACTCGATATCCATCCGATACAATAAGTTAGGTTCGTCGATGAATGTTATCGTAAGATTACAATCACTGATATCGTAAATAATGACTGCTACCTGTGAAGCTCCTTCAGGAACTAGTTCTTGGAAACTATATCTGGTGTCAGCCATGACGAATCCGATCGTCAGAACACTGACTGTAACCATGAGTGCAATGACTATGGCTGCTGTCCTCAGTTTCATCGAATCATCTCACCGTGGTGTCACCACGAATAATGAATGTTGAGCTAATTACTTAATCAATGTTATCATATTGATGCGATTCATCATGCTTTCTTGTACTGTGAGTGAGATAAAGTTGGACATCTGAGTTTGAATAAATAAACGCTCAATGAAGAGGTTGATTCCATCTCCAATTTGGAATAGCAGAACATTCAAAACTATGATAGATTGCATGTCTATCTTGAACCTTAGGAGTGTTCTTGCAAATGGCCAAACATAGCGATAAATTTGATGAACTCAAAAGATTGAGAGAAGAATCAAAACTTGGTGGTGGTGAAGACCGAATTAAGAAAGAGCATGAGAAAGGAAGGTTTACCGCAAGGGAGCGAATCGATAAACTATTGGATCCCGAGTCATTTGTAGAATTTGATGAATTTGTTGTACACCGAGAAACCGGCTTCGGATTGGCTGATAAGAAGATCCTCGGAGATGGTGTAATCACAGGGTTTGGTACGATTAATGGTCGAAAGATCTTCATATTCAGTCAGGATTTCACTGTCTTTGGCGGTTCACTTGCAGAAATGTACGGTGAGAAGATGGTCAAAATCATGGAATTTGCAATGGAAGCTGGAGTGCCCGTAATTGGACTGAATAGCGGGGCTGGCGCGCGGATACATGAGGGAATCCGTTCACTCGTTCAATTCTGCCGTATCTTCAAATTAAACACCCTCGCGAGCGGAGTGATTCCCCAGATCTCGGCGATAATGGGTCCCTGCGCGGGCGGAGCGGTGTACAGCCCTGCGGTGACGGACTTTACGATAATGGTGAAGGAAACGTCACAAATGTTCATCACAGGTCCTGATGTGATAAAGACGGTCACTGGGGAGACTGTTACCCATGAGGAACTGGGTGGAGCCATGACCCACAATACACTGAGTGGCGTGGCCCAGTTTGCGAGCGAAGATGAGGACCACTGCTTTGAGCAGATAAAATCACTTCTTAGTTACATTCCCCAGAACAATCTTGAGGAAGCACCAAGGATTGACACAGGTCATGCGCCTGACGATGTTGATGAGTCAATTGACGAGATAATCCCCGATGATCCAAACAAACCGTACGACATGCGTGATGTTGTGAAACTGGTTGCTGATAATGGTGAATTCTTTGAAGTTCATGAGTACTGGGCACTGAACATGATTGTGGGCTTTGCTCGATTTGATGGTCGTTCGGTGGGAATCGTGGGGAACAATCCTGCACATCTAGCGGGAACTCTTGATATCAACGCGTCTGACAAGTGTGCTCGTTTCGTGAGATTCTGTGACGCCTTCAATATTCCAATTGTCACGTTCATGGATGTCCCTGGTTATCTCCCCGGAACCACACAAGAGTGGGGCGGCATAATACGTCATGGAGCAAAGATACTCTACGCCTTTGCAGAGGCAACTGTGCCGATGATTACGATTGTCACAAGGAAGGGCTATGGTGGAGCTTTCGATGTTATGGCATCAAAGCACATAGGAGCAGATCTGGTGTATGCGTGGCCTATGGCTGAGATTGCTGTGATGGGTCCTGATGGTGCGATCAATATCATCTTCCGAAAGGAGATTGCGGCTGCGAAGGATAAGGTGAAGAAGAGGGCTGAGCTTGTGAAGGACTACAGGGACAAATTTGCAAATCCCTATATTGCGGCTGGTCTGGGTTACATTGACAAGGTCATCTTTCCAAGGGAAACTCGTCCACTGATTTGCAAGGGTCTTGATATGCTAGCCAACAAGAGGCAGAGTAGACCCCCAAAGAAACATGGAAACATCCCTCTCTGATACTTGAGGTGCGAACAAAATGCAGTTTGATTACATGACATGGTTGTATAAATATGGGATATACGCCGCAATGATTCTCGGCGCTCTGATACTTGCGGCTCTAGCTAGAAACCGTTTTGCCAGAGCCCGATTTCAGGAAATGGATGATTCTGATAAACTTCAAACACCCACCTATGAGGAGATGGATTCAGGTATCAAACTAAGCGATCCTGACGATGAGGATAATCCATAGCAAAATGCATTGCTTAGAAAATTCACTTTAATTACGCCTTCAAAAGCCAATGATATGATATCTGATGAAGACATACGTGTTTCTCTATGAACGGTTTGCTGATTTTGAAATTACTCCTCTTCTCCTATTTCTGCGAGAGACAGAGGTCATAAGAAATCTATAGACGCATTGGAACATTCCTTTAGGCCAACTTGTTTGCAGCATAGAAACTGAAAGAAAAGGAGAGCCCCCACAAAGGGGGCAAGTTTACATTGCTAACTTCGTTTTTTGAGGACGACTATGACAATAACAACGACCAATCCGATCCCGCCTATCGCAAGGAAGAGTGTGATATCAGGTGGTGGGGAAGTAGTAGTTGTTGTAGTGGTTGTAGTAGTAGTTGTCGTAGTATCTGTTTCGCCCGCTACAACTGTTACTATCACGGTGTCAGTTACAGTGTTTCCATCAAGGTCATACACGACGATTGTGAAGTTATATACTCCAGGTGTATCTTCGTGGTGTGACACATAGATACCAGCCCCCGAGGTCCAAGATCCAGTTCTGAATAGAGCACCATCTCGAAAGATATCATATTTTCCTGGGTTGTCATCGGTTGGATTCCATTGAATCGATATTCCATCATCTGTGGTTATGGTGAAGTCCGATTGTAAATTGATATTGGGCGGAGTCGTGTCTACGACAGAAAGGATGAATGCTTGGCTAACAAAGTTGTCATACGGATCGTACGCTCTGACCTCCAGAGAATAGTTTCCAAGTGGTAGGTCTTCGATCTGGTTGATTAAACCGTCGATGCCGATGGAGAAGTTCCAATAGTCGTTTATCGAATAGTACGCTATTCCGGATAGGTCTGTAGCTTCAAGGGTGAAGGAGAATGTACCTGTGTATTCTACCTGCATGGAACTTGATGGAACAAGGACCCACTCTGGTGCCGTTGTATCTGTTACAATCACATCAAATTGTGCAACAAGATGATGACCGTATATGTTCCTACCAGTTACCCTAAGTCCATAGATTCCTACGTCAAGAGGTGTCGTATTTGTGATGACCCAATTACTATCGATCGAGAAACGAACCGTGTCATCAATCCACATAACGAGTGGTTCTGGTGTAGTTGTGTCAAGGTCCAAATAGAAACTATCACCAAACTCAATGTACTGATCAGTTGGGGTTGTTACACATGATGAAAGGAGGGGAGTGAAGGATGGACTCATCCATGGATAGGGGTCTTCGTTGCCAGCTGCTCCAGAAATCGGATGTGGTGTGTCACCAATACCGTCGGCGGGTGTGGTGTCTACACCACCATAGTCTGACCAGTAATTGTTAGTGATGTAGTTGTCTTCCCCATCATCAAACCCATTCACAGTGTTGTCTAAGAAGACATTCCAATAGATGGAGTTGTTGTAGGAATTAACATCTAAAACAATGCCATCATGGTTGTCAGCACATGTATTGTTTGCAATGATTCCCCATTCAGCACGGTATACATAGATTCCCTCGTCAGTGTTGTCAGTACATGTGTTGTTTGCTATCGTGTTGATGTAGTCTAAATTATTGAGATATATTCCTGAACCTGTATTGTTCATGCACATATTTTTCCATACTAGATTGTTGGCTCCACCGGAAAGACCTAATCCCAACCATCCACCATCAGAGCAGTTGTTGAATGCTATGGTATTGTAGTAGGATAAACCTCCACAATATATTCCTACACCATTCTCATTACAGAAGTTGTTTGCTATGTAAGTAGAACTTGTATCCGTAATTTTAATGCCCCATGAATTATTTCTACAGTAGTTGTCGATTACAACGGACCTGTCAGCTCCGTCCAGCTCAATTCCATGTCCGTTACTGTCAATGCAGGTGTTATTAGCAATCACGCTGTCACTGGCTGCACAGAAGATATTTGCAGAACCTGCTGAAGCAGCCCAACATGTGTTATTGGCGATGGTGATATTCTGCGTGTTCATCACGAAGATTTGGTCAATGCCTGTTGCACGTTGAGAGTTGTCGTGGCAGGTGTTATTGAATATTGTAGTGCCACCTTCTCCTCCGATAATCATTGCTCGCTCGCCACTATAGCTGAACGTACTATTAGTAATGAGGTGGTTATAGAATTGTTCATCATCATATGCCCAACCGATTCCAAGACCCGTGTAACCACTGTAGGAAACATTGCAGTCAGTCACCGTAACGTGATGCCCGCCTATGATTTGAATTCCATAATAACAACCAATGCATGACACATTTTTTATTACGGTATTATTACAGAAGAGAATAATCACACCCTTCTGAGTATCAGTCAGGATCATATCCCTAACAAGCACATTATCGCAGTGAGCAAGTATGACCTGAGCATAATCTCCGGTGTAATCGCCTCCTATCTCATCTTGAAGATAGAGAATTGGTGTATCATTAACAGTGTTGTCAGTGAATTCTACAAATCCAACCATGAGCTTGATGTTTCCTTCGACAACAAGTCCAAGTCCATGCATCCTATTATATGATAAGGTCGCATTAGGTGACTCATCGATTCTAATATTGGGTTCGCCACTGGTCATACATGTGTTGTTTGTTATGATGTTCTCATAACAGTAAGAGCCCACCTCAAGATCATAATCGGTACTATCACTGCATGTGTTATTGTGAATTGTCACATAGTCGCTCCTGTCAACTACTATTCCTTTCTTGCAATGCGAAATTTCATTGTCTTCTATCATGTTGGAGTCTGAATTATAAAGATGAATACCTATTACATTATCAATGAGTTCGTTCTCAGTAATTGTTGCATTCGAAACATTATCCAACCTGATTCCTCTATAGGTGGATGTAACTCCAAAGATAGTACAATTGTAAATTACAAAGTGTACACCCGTATTCGAGATATCGATCCCGTTCCCCGCTGAGGCATCTATTAGGTAATTCTCAATAAGATATGGGTCTCCAAGTATACCGGTACCCGGCCACGACTCTGAGGCTGCCTGACTGTCAAAAGCGGCATCTCCGTTGATGACAATCACACTGTGGACTATATCGCCCGCAAGAGTTTTTGACTCTCTCATGGATTGCTGTCCCATTGAATTGAAACTGATGAAAGTTTGACTACTGAAAAATAGAAGTAGTAGTGTAATAAATAGGAGAAGATTTTTTATTTCTCTCCTCTTTTGTAACATTAATTATCGCCTCCTAAACGAATGGTATCAAATGAATACATGATGTATTGAAGTTATCGTATTTCAAAAACACAATTGATAATTATGCAAATCTTTCACTGATTGAATTGATTAAACGAACATTTTTCTCTAATTAACCCTGTTAATTATTCTTAATCCGTTAGTAGTTTGCTAATCCCTACATTGCTGCTGGGCTTGGATATATAGACAAAGTGATCTATCCGCGAGAAACAAGGCAGCTATTTTGCAAGGGTCTTGATCTACTGGCAAGCAAGAAACAGAGCAGACCCCCAAAGAAGCATGGAAATATTCCTCTCTAAGGGTGATATCTTCTACTTGCTCAAAACTATCATCATCAGTTCGTCGCTATGACTTTCTCTTTCTGATGACCCCTTCGACCGCTATCACAACAACAACAAGCCCCACAGTAGAGAGAATCAAAATCAACGTTATGTCATAAGTCATTGCTGCTTGTTTCCAGACAAACGGAAAATTATCCACATTCCCAGTTGAGCCTGGAATCAGGTACACTCCTTCACCATCATAGTCCATCCAATAGTTACCACACGACACCCCATCATCCCATGCATTCAACTCACCATCGTCCCATGCGTTGAATATTCCATTCTTTCCTAGTTTGTTTAGATAGAGCACATTAGAATTACTTCTTTCATCAATACCGATGCCTAGTCTTAGGTTGTTGTATGCTGTGTTATTTATGAGAATACAATGGTCGCTTGAGTTCAATTGAAACCCTGAGAACGAGTTACTGGATGCATTATTGTTCACTAAGATACAGTTTGTTGAAAAATAAATATAAAATCCATGTTTCTTGTTGTCAGTTGCATTGTTATCCATGAGGGTGCAGTTATCTGTGATCCATATCCAGACTCCATATCTCAAGCATGTATTTGCAGTGTTATTTGTAATTGTACTGTTGTTTGAGCGATATAGGCAAAATCCGGAATATGTGTTGTTTATTGCAATATTGTTGGTCAACATGCAATTGTTCGAAAATACTAATTGGAATCCATACATTCTTCCTGATGCAATGTTGTTCATCAAGAAACAGTTATTCGAGTAAGACAGACAGTAACCCTTTGAGTTGTTGGATGCTGTATTACCTCTAAGCACACAGTACGTCGAATTTTCGAGATAGAAACCATATTCGTGATTGTTGATTACAACATTGTTCAAAATGGAGCATCTGACGCAAAAAGCAATCTGAACCCCAATCGAAACATCAGTGAATATTCCATCTCTAGCTATAACATCAGTGCAGTTGGCTAGAATGAGTTGACTGTACTGTGAGCAATCGATGATTGCATTGGTAAGGTTTACGAAGTACCCTAGCGGTTTGTTATTGATTATATTACCTGATAGATTATGAAGCCAATGGGAAATACTCTCTCCAGAGATTACAATTCCACTATTGATTAGAGTATTGTTCGTCAACGTGCACTTACTTGAAGATGTTAGATCGAATCCGTAGAAATATCCATCACTGACATCGTTGTCTATTAAAATACAGTAATCTGAAAACTCTAATATGAATCCTGAGGAATATGCACCAGATGCAGTATTGTTCATCAGAATACAGTAGTCTGACCTTCTAAGATAGAAACTATAGTATGAATATCCGGATGCAGTATTATCTGTAAGAATACAGTAGCCTGAGGATGTCACAGAGAACTGAACGCAAGTATTATTTATTAGAATGGAGTTTCTAGAGTATTCTAGTGATAACTTAGAACCGCTGTTGTTCATCAGGATGCAAAAAGCTGAGAATTTCAAGAAGAACTCAGATGCTCTATTGTTTGATAGGGTGCAGTTTTCTGACCACATCATGTAGAATCCTTCAAGCAAGTTGTTAGACGCAGTATTGTTCATCAGAGTACAGTTATCTGAAGAATGTAGATAGAACCCGTAGTCATTGTTGGTGGCTGTGTTATCAATTATTGTACAGTTGTTTGAGTTTCTTAAAATAAATCCTTGGAGTGAGTTGTATGAAGCAGTATTATTCATCAAGCTGCAATTGCTACAGTAGCTGACCTGGATTCCAATTGTAACATTTGTGTATGTTCCACCCTTGGCTGTGACTCCTGTGCAATTGGCAAGAATAATCTGTGCATAGGAGTAACAATCAACTATAGTATTGGTGAGGTTTACGAAATATCCTAGAAATTTGCCATTTACTGTATTCCCAGATATTTCATGAAAGTAGTGCAAAATACTATTTCCATCGATGACAACTCCATTCTCAAACAGAGTGTTATTTATCAGTATGCAATTTTCTGAGTATAATAGACTGAATCCATAGTCACTGTTGGTGACTGTGTTGCTTGTCAGTGTACACGATTTCAAGCTTACTAAATAGATTCCGTAGTCATTATTGGAAACTGTATTATTGGCAAGCATGCAATTGTCTGAGTTGAGGAGACTGAACCCATAGTCACTGTTGGTGACAGTATTATTAGTTAGTGTGCAAGTATCGGAGCGTTCCAATTTGAATCCAAAACCTCTGTTATTAATGACAGTATTGTTGTATAGAATACAGTTGCCTGAGTTGTAAAGACTTACCCCAACATAATGTTGTTCAATAATGCAATTGAAAATAGTCCCATGCATTACAGTGACAAAATGAATTCCCTCTTCAGGTGATGAATAGACACTAGGAAATGAAATCAAGCAGTTCCTTATTTCAAAGTAGACATCCGTATTTCTGATACTGATGCATGTGTCGTAATGAGTTAGATCCAACCACTCGATAATAAATGGATCCGCTGGAGTTCCACTTCCTGGCCACCCCTGACTGGAAAAATCAGCGTTACTACTGATGATGATAGATCTATGAGGTGTGTAATCACCCGAAGGTGTCATCGATTGTACATTGGTCTGTGCTACTATTGATTCTCTTTTTATGACAGTAACACCCTCTGAAGAAGAGAATGCGATAATCAAGAATAAGAACACTACGCTGGCTATAATCGATTTGTTCATACCAAACGCCCCAGTCAATAAGTATCTGGTGGTACTAATAGATTTATTGGACATTCATAGTGAAGAATACCAGCCACATGTTCATTACAGGTCCTGAGGTCATCAAGACAGTCACTGGTGAGGAAGTGACCTTTGAAGAACTTGGCGGGGCGATGACTCACAATACGACAAGTGGCGTTGCATCCTTTGCAAGCGAGGATGAGGATGACTGCTTCATACAAATCAAAACTCTCCTAAGTTATATCCCAAGCAATAATCTTCAGGAACCTCCACGTATTGATACTGGGCACGCTCCCGATGATTTTGATGAGTCAATTGATGACCTTGTACCAGAGGATGCCAATGTTCCTTATGATATGCGGGATGTTGTCGCAAAGCTCGTGGACAATGGTGAGTTCTTTGAGGTCTTCGAACACTGGGCAAAGAATATGATTGTAGGATTTGCACGTTTTGACGGCCGTTCAGTTGGTATCGTCGGTAACAATCCAGCTCATCTAGCCGGAACTATCGACATCAATGCGTCAGACAAACTCTCTCGCTTTGTTAGATTCTGTGATGCGTTTAACATCCCAGTAATCACGCTAATGGACGTGCCGGGCTATCTTCCTGGTACGGCGCAAGAATGGGGAGGTATCATCCGTCACGGGGCAAAGATCCTCTACGCTTATGCAGAGGCTACTGTACCCCTCATCACAATTATCACTCGTAAGGGCTATGGTGGCGCTTACGACGTTATGAGTTCCAAGCACATTGGTGCAGACCTCGTATACGCATGGCCTAGCTCACAGATTGCGGTCATGGGTTCTGATGGAGCTACAAACATTATTTTCAGGAAAGAGATTGCAGCTGCTAAGAATAAGAAGAAGAAGCGGGCTGAGCTTGCAAAGGATTACAAAGACCAATTTGCTAATCCCTACATTGCTGCTGGACTCGGTTATATTGACAAGGTCATCTTCCCACGGGAAACTCGTGGTTTAATCTGTAAAGGACTGGATCTACTTGCAAGTAAAAGGCAGAGTAGACCCCCAAAGAAACATGGGAACATACCTCTATGAGCCATTTTCTTAGGTAGGAATTCTACCACACTTGATTAGTTCAATCTTTTAATTATCATACCATTTATACACGCATTCCAGCAACTCTCAAACGAAGTTCTATAGAAAACTAATCGTAGAGGGAGTGCGTTTGGAAGAAAATAAACAATCGAGTAATAATTCCATCAGAACAATAATGATCCCATCAGTTATGTTCATTGTTATCCTGATAGTACCGTCGTACCTCCACATTGGCAGTTTTCTGGAAATCTCATCACTAACGTGGATATTTAGAATGAGACCTGGTGAACCCACCCAACTCTTCCTTGTATTCGAACAAATCACTTTCTTCAATTCAATCTTGAGGTTTCTCCTTGTATTTATGATTTACAGATTCTATAGTAATGCAACGACACTAAAACGAGCTATGTTAGTTGGTATATTTATTGAGTTCATCATTTTTGTAGGTATTAATGCGGGCAACTTACTCTACACAATTTTTCCAGTCCCTGGTTTTCACCCTTCTTCTCTAAGCGATTTTCCACTTCCAATTGCTGTTCTCATCTTTCTACTGATAGCCAAGTTGATTCCACCATTGAAATATGATCAAGATTTTTCAAATGAATGGCTTGATACTAACGATTCAGATGCATAGTATGTCTGTGAAGTTGGAACATTCCTCTTTGATACCCGAGGTGCGAATAAAATGCAAGATTACATGACGTGGTTGTACAAATATGGGATATACGTGGCAATGAATAATGGCACTTTAATTTGTCTGATTGAAGGAAACGCTATTGTGATTTACAACGAAAGTACTATATATAGATAGATATATAGATATCAAGGGTTGGTCACATGGGTCAAAAAAATATTCCTGTTGATTCTCATACATATGAAATTCTGAAGTCTCTAAAAGGTCCTGGTGAATCTTTTCGTGAACTGATACTTCGCTTAATACGTGGTCAAGGTGATAGAGTACTGCGTCACTTTGGTTCGTGGGAACTTGATGAGGATGAGCTCGCTAGGATTCAAAATGCACTAGACCAAGGATGGACAGGGTGGGATTAGTGAAACCTGTTTGTCTTGATACAACAATCCTCGTTGATCTAGAACGGGGAATTCCTTCAGCTAAGAAGGAAATTGAGAAATTATTATCAGAATCAAACAGACTATGTACAACGACAATAAACATCTTTGAGATGGCTTTTGGAGCTCATAAATCTAGGAAGAGTAAGAAGAACATCAAGGCACTAGTTGCATTGACAGAAGATTTAGATTTGTGGGACTTCGATAAAGAAAGTAGTTTCCTCGCAGGAGAACTGCTACAGAAGCTTGAGTCAAAGGGAACCCCAATCGGATTCAGGGATGTCTTCATTGCCTCAATTGCCCTTACCAACAGATGTGACAGAATCGTGACTTCAAACGTGAAGGATTTCAACAGAATTCCTGGAATCAAGGCAACTCCATATGATGAGTGATATAGTTTAATGAATCCCGAATCTGCAACGGTTTCAATTTACTAGCGAGTAAGAAACCAAGTAGACCTCCGAAGAAGCATGGGTCCATTTTGCTATAGTTAACAGGGTTAATTTTTCCTAAAATTAGTAGAAAATGTTATATACAAATGTTATTCAAACGCCTAGCTACATAGTTGGTGATTTAACCATTGATGAATGATGAAGAGTTTGAGCTGAGGGTAAAGGCTTCTAGATTGACCAAGAGTCAAGAGATTGTGTTATCCATTTTGAGATCACAGGGGATGAACGGAGTGACACCCAAACAGCTCTTAGGGGAAGTAAAGTTTGCACCGCGTACCGTGAGATACGCCCTGCGGAAACTGCTAAAGAAGGACCTAATTCGTCGAATACCTTGTCTTCAAGATATGCGACAGTGGATCTATATTCCTGCATAGTAGAAAAAAGAATAGTCGGGGGAAAATCCCCCAAATTATTTACGAGATTTCATGGCCTGCCAGCAGCGCTTGCAAATATCAAGGGTAGGCATAGTGTTAGCATTAACCGTTCATTGTTAATTGCACAACCTTGGACACCAGAGTGAAGTGCTCCCAGAAACGGCACTGGGAATAACTCTGTGAGGTGCTGTTCGTGTCAGGTCAACCTCATACCATGTTAGTTGTACTTTGATATATAACGACCTATTAGTTTCCCAAGGTTATTCAAATACGTTACAATATTTTACTTTTTTCCCCTCGAAATTTTGATTTTGTGTGTATCACTCAGAGAACATAACACCTCAAGTTCTTCGTTTTGTAGCATTTTCCCAGGTGTCCCCTGATTTCGAGGTGCAAATATGGTCAAACAGTGTGGCGCATGTGGATCCACGGACAATGTACAGTATATCTTTGACTCATTCTGTGAAACTGGAGAATGGAGATGTAGTTCGTGTCTTGGTAGACGTTTTCCTGAAGGGTCACGGGTTGTAAAATTCACGGATAAATCTCATCCCCTGCGACCAGCATATTATATGTGTGTAGAAACCCAAGAAGACCTAGATCTCATTATGACAGTGGGAGCACGAGCGCAGAAACTTGGTACAAAAGGAATGGAAGCTTGCTTCTATGCATCACTCAAACGGGGTCGACCAGTAAGTCCTCATTCATTTTCACTGGGGCATGCTGATAGTGAATCTCGACTTCGATCTTACGTTGATAGTCTTCGAATGCACATTGAAACTTCTGAGAAGTTCAAATACGCAAAAGAAAAAGCAGTTCCTGAGATTGTATGGTCTCGAATATCTCCTGCAACTACTGCAATATGATATGATAGATGCCACCTAGATTGCTTTGGCACTTTTTTCGAGATATTCTGAGTAGTAGGAGATAAATGACAGCAAATTTTCTCATACCTTATGCAATTGTTACCGATTCAATATGTCTTCATGGTTGGCGATTATACCGTCGCTGCACTTCTTGTTCTCTATTTTGTCAAGGCATATAGAGACAAAAAAATTCCAAAATCATACTTCTATGCATTCTGGGTTGGATGTCTAATCGGGGCGGTTTGGGAATTTACATTCCTTTTCTTGGGTCCTGATTTTCTACGCGCAGCAGTTGAATGGCCTTTTGGTCTTTCTGGGTGGCCAAAGAAAGTCAGTCATTCTATCTGGGATGGTGGTGTATTCATGGCAGGTGTCTATTTCTGCAACAGGTTTCTGGGAGCAGAATCTCGTTTCACGAATTGGAACTGGAAAGATTACAGAATCATGGCACTTTGGGGAATCGGTCAAGAACTATTCGTTGAGTACATATTCGCTGGAAGAGTCTGGGTATACTCGCCCTTACCCTGGAATCCAGTAATTATTCCTCCACTTCCAGGGATGGCTTCAACCATTGGGATGACCCTGATTCCACAAGCAACATGGGTAATCGCACCGATAGTTTTCTACTTCCTTTTCCTGAAGTTAGTAAAACGGTTTGATGCACCAGTTTCTGTTGGTGTAGAAAACTAATTTGGTATGTGATGGTAGCTTCAAGAAGGGCTTCTTTCATTTCCTTTCTTGAAGTTACCAGTTGCTTTTGTCATAATCAGTTTCGACAAATATTTAACATGGTTTTTCTGGTTCCGTTCTAGTTTCTCAGGAGGAGAGATATAATTGCAATTTGATTGGATATTAACACTTGGAATCAATAATTTATTTATGCTCATTGCTATTTTTGTCATTGTAGGCATTATCATTCAGGCTATTTTTCTCGGTATAGGACTTGGCTTCGTGAATGGTAGAAATAGAGAATTAGGAACTACCTTTGTCACCGCAATTATGATGTCATTAGTGCTATGGATTCCATGCCTTGGATGCATCCTTGCATGGTATTTCATCAAGAGCCGTCATGATGTGGGTTGGGGTGGTGCCCTTATAGCTTGGATTCTGGGAGCTGTTGTTCAGATTCTTGTAGTGATAGGAATAATGTTCCTATTCTTTGCACCTCTATTTGCAGCAATAATGGCTGGTCTTCTTCCAGGATTCCCAATGCCATAGTAGGATTGAATCAGACGTGGATAAGGGTGTTCAACAGCTACCAAAAACTTGGTTTAAGTTGGACATCCCTTCCAATATATGTTTTAAGAAAGAATGCAACTTGTAGGTCTATATATATCAAAAAACTTCAACACTAGTGTGAGGTTGATTCATTCACATTTCCTGACCTCGCAGAGTCATTCCCAGTGTCGTTTCTGGGAGCACTTCACTCTGGTGTCCAAGGTTGTGCAACTTACAATGAACGATGACCCGAATCCCAGACGGTGTGAGGAAGTTCTCGATGATGAGAATCGCGGAAGACTTCTACTTAACATGCGTCGGGTGATTCGGCACCCACTCTATTTTCTTAAGGTCACAGACCCTTTCATATCATCTCATCATCCTGCTTGTACCCATTTTGAAAGCCATCTAGTAACCATTCGAGGACGGAAGTGGTGTATAGGTTGCACTTTCAATTCGATATCGTTCTTTAGTGCGATGATTCTTCTTCTTCTCGTATGGCTGATTGATGACTCCCTTTTGGTTCGATTCTATTTGTTTTGGGGTGGTGTAGCTTTATCCATACTCTATTTTCTTGTGAGTTTTTCAGGCATCACTGAAGAAAGAAAGCGAGTAAAAATATTCTCCAAGTTTCTTCTTGGCTCCGGATTTGCTGGTATCTGTTGGTCCACTTTATTGCTTGATGGTCTTTTCACAAATTTGACCGTTAAGTTGATTCTCATCCTTATACTCTATCTTGGATTTGTGACGATTCTCAACATTAAGAGAAGTTTTGAAATATTTAGAGAGTGTGAGGAATGCGAGTTCAAGATGCGTTGGAGTAAGTGTCCAGGTTTCAGAGATACAGCCTGCAAATTGATAGATGCTGATTTTATTTATCCTGAACAGATTCAGCAAGACATTGAGTAATTTTTGATCTATCTGCGAAATGGGAATGAAATGCACACACATTCATTACCAATTGTGTTTGTTATTATTGTCGTTTCAGTCTACTTCGCAATTTCTGCCAACGTGTTATCTTCATCTTTGTCCAAGTTTTTAATAAATGAATACTTGAGTTATCTATTTCGAAGTAATGATAGATATACTCCTTCTGCCAACATCCCAAATTTGTTAGATTGGCTCCTGCATCCGCCTTATGTGTATGTCCAATGACTTGATGCTCATTCGAGTCAAGAGTTTCAATTGTATCCTTGAACGTTTCTTCATGTAGTAGTTTTCCCGGTACTTTGTTAATTATCGTTAATGCCTTCTGAAGATGTTGATTTTATATACATCCAAATAATAAACTGGGATGAATCTAAACTTTTTTGAGATAACCTCCGATTTCGTATGGAGATGAATGAACATCATCC
Source organism: Candidatus Thorarchaeota archaeon (assembly GCA_030612005.1). Lineage (GTDB taxonomy): Archaea > Asgardarchaeota > Thorarchaeia > Thorarchaeales > Thorarchaeaceae > SMTZ1-45. The sequence goes on from JAUWOU010000009.1 coordinate 35,400, forward strand.
ATTTAGTGGGTACGCTCATAATCATTAAATGGCCATTAGTTTAGATGATGAGATTACTGAAAGCTCTATTACTGACTAAACCATTGACTTCTAACCCCCTAGCGGTATTGAAACGTTGTCTTAAGACGTTTAGAAGGTCATACGCTTGTTTTATATCAAACCTCTTAGATATTCGAGTCACTTGAGGTGCTTCGATTTATTGGGAACTCGACACCTGTAATTCTACACAATCTCACCTTGAGTATTACCACGTACCTTAGGAGGATGCCAGATGTCCGGTAATAATGAGCGGAAATTTAGTTACGACAAGCTAAGCAAACAAGCTCTCGCTAGATGCGGAGCGGGAGTTCGCCGACTTCTCAAAATGACTGATGAAGAGATTCTTACTGCTAAGAGGAAGGATGAGAAAAAGATACTGGACTCTATTAAGGAGAAAAAGAAGGCTGATTCTAAATCATTCAATAAAGACCGTCAACCAATCCTGAGAACTCGACTCATTCTACCTCATCCATACTTTGGTCTTGTAAGAATACGGGAACTTACGAAGTCACCATTAATTCGAGCTATAGTAGACTTCGCAGGCAACGCTAGTGACCTGAGAGGAATGGGAATCCATGTTAGGTCTCACATTCACAATATCTTCACCATTGAAACAACTAGAGATAAGCTAGGCAATCTTGCTTCTCAGCTGGCTACTCAAAGGATACAGCTTCCACGTATGTTCTTACCAACATTGCGTCATGCTGTTCCAACAGCTGAGGTTGATTTCGTTCATGGCAATGGATCAGAGGGGAATGGTGTAATAGTAGGAGTAGTTGACTCTCCTTTTCACGTAGAGCACCATGGTTTTCGTAATCCTACAGCAACTCCTGCGGGAGATCACAATACTCGAGTTCGATATATGTGGGTTCAAGAACCAGATGATGCAGCTGCACCAGGTGCTTCACCTGAGGCATATTATCAAGATAACGTGAATCATCCAAATAGTCCCGATTTTACAGGATTAGACTATGGAATAATTTACGATGAAGACTACATCAACGCTGCGCTTCAATCCGGTAGTATATACGGCAATGCTGCTGGCGAAATATCGAAGGATCCCACCGGAGATACTGAGCATGGTACACATGTGACTGGAATTGCAGCTGGGAGTGGTCATCTTCAGAACTGGGGTGCCGCACCGCAAGACATCGGAAGTGCACCTCTTTCAGATATAGTACATGTTTGTAAAAGGTCACTTACCACTACTAATATACAAGACGCCTCGTGGGAAGATGATGCTATTGATGCTCTTAATTTCATTTTACGAATAGCCAGTTATGAAGGTCGGTCTGTTGTAATCAATAACAGCTACGGAACTAATCTTGGTCCGCATAATGGAAAGAGTCCATTTGATCAATCTAGGAATGCTATGCTTGATTCCTTTATTGGTCGGTCGATTCTCTATGCAGCTGGCAATGATAACAGTTGGGAGGGTTTCCGTACTGGTACAATTACCGCAGGATCGACTGAGTCATTCGATATGACCCCTGTTTACGCCGCGTATGGTTATTCTTCTCATATTTGGTTGGAAATCTGGTATAAGGGACAAGATCTGGATTTCAAAATGGATTGTGATGGTGATACAACAGATTGGGTGACACCTCCTAATGAGTTTGCAGATACAGTTGATACCTATGACATTGAAGTTGACCGTGATACAGAACCAACCGGAATGAAAAAGATACGGCTCTTTGTGGATAGCTCTTTTGATGATTGGACAATCAACCTCAGAAATCAGGGGGGTAGTCAAGTTGAATATTGGGCATGGACTGGTATTCAAGGTTGGCTAGCGGCATTGTCTGGGAATTCAGTAGATGAATTAACTATGAGTGATACTGCTTGTGCTCGTTCGATATTAACTGTCGGATCCTGTGCTAAACAAGTTGGTGGAAACCTTGAGGTGATTGCAGATTACAGCGGCCGAGGTCCTACGTTAGATGGGCGAATAAAACCAGAGATTGTAGCAGTTGGTGGAACTAATGCTGACATAGATGCTTGGAAGGATATTGAATCAGCTGATTCAACAACAACTGGTGGATATTCTGGAATGTCCGGGACAAGTATGGCAACACCAGTAGTAACTGGAGCTATAGCTCTTCTATTAGAGAATGACCCAAACCTTTCTCAAGATACAATAAAAGCACTTCTTACACAGACCGCAGAGCGGACTGGGTTAGATCTTAATCCCCTGGATCCAAATTATAATGCAGTTCATCGAAATGCCTATGGCTATGGACGTCTTCGATTACTGGCTCCGCATCTTCACACATGGCCTTTAGTCAATGTTGATACTTGGGTCAGAACTGCAAATGATGATTATGGTGTTGAACCCTACATCGGTGGATGTATATGTCATGCTCCAGAGGTAAAGGTCTTCGATTCCGGTGGAGTTGAAACCACAACTCTTCAATGGGGACAAGATCATAGAGTCCAAGTTCGCGTTCACAATCTCGGAGATCATACTGCTCTCAATACTCTTGTTCGATTGAGGTATACTCGTCCTGGGCTTGCTCCTGATGACTGGGTGCCATGTCAGGACGCAGCCAATAATGCTATCGAACAAACCGTTGATATTCCACCTCTCGACTCAGTTCTTCTCACTTTTGATCAACGATGGAAACCTGAGAGTGGAGAAGTACCGGCTGTTGATAGAGACTGGGGAGATCATTATTGCCTTCTAGTGGAGCTTGATCACCCTGATGATCAACTTGTATACAATGATGGAGATTCGTGGGACCTGAACATCAAGGGGAGAAACAATGTTGCACTGAAGAATTTTCACATTCAATGAGGTGATAAAATGGGGAACGATAATTCAGATCCAATAAGATGGGAGGGTAATCAAGCATTCTTCATCACTGGTACACATCTTGAAGATAACACAATTCGAATAGAGGGAGATCATAGTAAAGAAGAATGCAAAGTTACACTGACCTTACCAACCCTCTGTATAACCTATGCAGACATGAAGTTCGCCAATGAAATCGGTGGTGTCCAAAAAGACTATCCTGATTCAGAAGAGTATGGTCTAAGGTTCTTTGACCCGCCTATAGAAATTATTGGTCATAAAAACGTAGAGGAGCTAACGTGGATTCGTGGTGCTGAAAAAGTATCAATAGGACCAAAAGAAACTCAAATTCAATGGTGGAAAGCCAGAACTCTGGTCATTCCTAGATTGAGAATAAAGTCTAAACAGAAAGTTCCTGCAAAATTAGAAATCCCGAAGGTGATAATACCTGTTTACCAACCGTTAATTATCAAGGTGATGCAATATTCAAATGGTCGGCATGTTGGCGGAATTCAGGTGACTAAGAGACATCCGAAATGGAAACCAACTGAAGAGAAGAAGAGCTATGACCTATGGGTCCGAGTAATTGATGGGCACACTCGACGTGCAATCAAAGAAGCAAATGTCACGCTCCTATCCATCACTAATGAGGGACAATTTGTTCTTGTTGGTGAGTGGCTTACTAATGATATGGGAATTGCAAGTATTTCAGAATTGGAAATATCAAATAAGAGTCTTCTAAGAATTGAACAACAACCTTGGCATTCCCAATTTTGGAGGTTTCGATCACATCCAGGACAAAAAGTCAGGAGAACCTTCAAGCTCTGGTCAGGCAAATCGAAACAGTGTATATATGAATGGAATAGGGATGACCGACTTGAGCAGCTCGCAAAAATCCTAGGGATCTCATCTAAAACCCTTCTCTCTATGAACAAGCTGAAAGAAGAGAAGGCTATGAAGCCCGGCATGAAAGTCAAGTTTCCATGTCTTGATGCGATCTACTATCCTGAGGGGAGAGATAGGATAGAAGATTTAGTGACACTGTTCTGTTACAATGACATTCCTGAAATTGCGCGTCCAAACAAACTCAAGAAACCTTACCAATTAAACGTTGGACAAGGCATTCGTTTGCCTGGTTGGAATTTCGTGAAAGTAGGCAAAGGAGTGAAGTTCGAGCTACTTGACAAGCTATTTGGTCAACCTAAAGGATGGACTCGACCTGCGCAAAGGATCTTACATGACGACCCTCAAATAGCATATTACAGAGAGCTTGTAGCAATACCTACTCCTGAATTCATAAAGAAGCACAAACCAACCAAGTGGTTTGAGATGAAAAGAGGAGTTAAGAAGAAGATTTGAAAAGATTAACAAGTTACACCGTATACTTGCTGCGAATCGGTCTAGTGGAAAGAACTACATCGATATGTATGAAAAATTAGAATTTGATTCAGATGGTTTTTGTAGTTTCTCAAGTGATGTGAACCTTAATGATTACATTCCTTGAAAGATTACCAACAAATCCTCGATAGCAGAATGACTAAATACTCATCAATAGACACTCTTCTTGGTTGGCGATGACAAAGCTTCTGATAACAGACACAACATTGAGAGATGCACATCAGTCATTGATCGCAACTAGAATGCGTACTGAAGATATGCTACCAATTTGTGATAAGATAGACAAGGTTGGGTACTATTCTCTTGAGATGTGGGGTGGTGCAACATTCGACTCAATGATGCGCTTTCTTGATGAAGATCCTTGGGAACGAGTGGAAGCTCTCAAAGAAGTAATGCCAAAAACTCCTTTTCAGATGCTTTTGAGGAGCAGTTCCATCGTTGGTTATCGTTTATACCCCGACGATGTGCTAGAACTATTTGTAGTCGAAGCTGTAAAAGCAGGAATTGACATATTCCGTATTTTTGACGCTCTCAATGATGTTCGCAATCTAGAGGCTCCCATGAAATTTGTTAAGCGCGAGGGAGGTCATGTTCAAGCATCGATAAGTTATACTCTAAGTCCCTACCACTCAAATGAAAAATTTGTAGAGATGGCAAAAGAGCTCTATTCACTTGATGCAGACTCAATATGTATCAAAGACATGGCAGGTCTCATATCACCTGAGGCGGCATTTGACCTAGTTACAAAACTCAAAGAAGAAGTAGATATTCCTATTCAACTTCATTCTCATTACACAAGCGGAATGGCCGCAATGGCCTATCTGAAAGCGTCAGAGGTCGGAGTAGATGTTGTTGACTGTGCAATTTCTTCCTTCTCAATGGCAACTTCACAACCCGCAACAGAATCTATTGTTGAAGCTCTAAAAGGCAGCAAACGTGATACTGGGCTTGATATCAATCTGTTATCGGAGATTGCAGCTTACTTTAGAAGAATCAGGAAAAAATATGGTCAATTCGAAGGTAGTCTACAAGGAGTTAATCCTCAGGTATTAGTCTTCCAGATTCCCGGTGGAATGCTTTCCAATCTTGATAATCAGTTGAAAGAGCAAGGGGCACTAGATCGCTATGATGAGGTTCTTGAAGAGGTACCGAGAGTTCGTGCTGAGTTGGGTTATCCCCCTCTTGTCACTCCATCTAGTCAGATTGTGGGAACCCAGGCTACATTGAATGTGGTCACAGGCGAACGCTATAGCATGATTCCTACAGAAGTCAAGCAGTACATTCGAGGATATTATGGACGACCACCTGCTGAGATAGACCCCGAGATTAGGAAGAAAGCAATTGGTGATGAAGAACCGCTCGATTGTCGACCAGCAGATATGCTTGAACCCGAACTTCCTGCCGCACGGGAAGCACTCAAAGATATTGAACATGTACAGAGAGACCTCGTTTCTTATGCTCTCTATCCTCAATACGCTCTTGATTTCTTGAAACGAAAAGCGCAGCGTAAGAGTAGAGGTACAATGACACACGAGCTTGAAGTTGCTATTGTATCAGCAGTACTTCATATGAACGGAGCCGGACCTGGAGCTCTTGCAACATCCACAGGAAGAGCTCAAACTTGGTCTGATGCTGGAATGTCTGATTTGGTAACAGGCCGTACTTCACAGGCTACTCCAGGTCAGTGGGATAAATCAAGCTCTACATGGTCTTCTGCAGGACGAAAGGACATCATGCGAGGAAGAAGTAGGGGACAGTGACATGAGTCCAGAATACAAAGTCACATTGGATAAGAAACCCTTTGAAGTCGAGGTCAAGATGCTTGATGAGGGTGGAGTTTTGATTGTGAAAGTTGGAGATCAGAGCTTTACAATGAAACCAACTCTATCCGATGATGGATCTTGGATAGTCAATGACCTTACAACTGATTACACCGTTAAGATTCTGAAACAGGCTGGGAAAGCAATCACACTCGAGATTAATGGTGAAGAACACGAAATTGACTGGGAGCGACAACGAAAGGTAGAAACTGTGAAGAAGACTGCAGGAGCTGCTCAAGGAGGTTCTCGGGTAGCCGGTGGAATCTATCCTCCAATGCCTGGGAAAATCACTGAAGTTTTCGTAAATGTTGGAGACAAGGTCAAGAGTGGTGATACTATCTGCATTCTTGAAGCAATGAAAATGTTCAATGAGCTCAAAGCTAACTCATCTGGTTCCGTGAAAGACATCAATATTGATGTTGGTACCATGGTCACTACTGCGGACCTATTGATTCTTATCGAGTAAGGAAGTGCGAATGTGGGACCTGTCAATATCATCGGTGTGGGAATGACAAAGTTCGGCGTTCTTGAAGAGTCAATTGTTGAACTTGCACAGACTGCAGCATTCGAGGCTATGGAAAACTCATCGACCACAGAGTCAACTTTTGACCATCTAGTTGTAGGAGTTCAGAACCCCGATGAATTTGTAGGTCAGGGTCATCTCTCAACTCTACTTGCGGATCATTTGGGAATTGTTCCCGCAGGTGCTACTCGTGTAGAATCTGGACCTTCTTCAGGCTCCAGCGCATTCGAGTCTGCTTTTGCTATGGTTGCAGCGGGAATGGCTGATTTGGTCTTAGTTGTTGGTGTTGAGAAGATGTCCCAAGTGGATAGGAATACAGCGTCAACGATTTTAGCCAAAATGCTATCTTATGAGAATGAGATAAGATATGGAGCAACACCAGCTGCCCTTGCAGCATTGATGACCAGACGGTATATGCATGATTATGGACTAACCCGAGACGAGCTCTCGCTTATTCCTGTTAAAGCCCATAGAAACGGAGCAAATAATCCTCTCGCACATTTTCAAAAAGAGGTGTCTGTTGAGAAAGTAAGTAACTCACGAATGGTTGCCGACCCGCTTCGTCTCTACGATTGTTCTGCTACTAGTGACGGAGCAGCATCCCTTGTCATTGCATCTGACAAAGTAGTAAGAGATCATGGTCTTTCGGATTACGCCATCCAAGTTATAGGAGTTGGCCATGGAACAGATTATCTGGCAGTCCAGCATCGGACTTCACTTACATCGATGAATGCAACAAGAGTGGCAGCCCAGAAAGCATTCACAATGGCAGGTATTACTTCAAAGGAAGTAGATGTATGCGAAATTCATGATGCTTTCTCTATTCTAGAACTTGTCAATATGGAAGATCTCGGTTTTGTTGAAAAAGGACAAGCAATCAATATAGTCAAGGATGGGATTACTGAGGTTTCTGGAGAAATACCTATCAATCCCAGCGGAGGTCTCAAAGCAAGAGGTCATCCAACCGGTGGAACCGGAGTAGCACAGATTAGAGATATTGTCCAACAACTGAGAGGTCAAGCTCCAAAGGGACTTCAGGTTGAAAATCCTCGGATAGGTTTGACTCATAATATTGGTGGATTTGGAAATAATATGGTTGTTGCACTATTTTCCAATGTTTAAGTGAATCATTCATCCAAGATTTTCTTATTAGAAAACCAGAGTCCTTCTCACTTACAATAGATGCAGTTCAGAGTAGTTCTGTCAAAGACATAATCTATCTTACACCTGTGGAATTGTCTTGCATCAATAACTCCAAAATCGCTAGGAGAAATGTCACAATGCCTGAAGGTCTTGCTGTATTGAAATGGGATGACGAGCTTGGACCCGTTGTTGTTTCTAAGACGCCAAAAAAGATTAAGGTAGGTCTTGATCCTACTACCTCAATGCGAGTCTATGGTATCGCAACTCTTGGAGAAACGGAAGAGTCTCAGAAGCCTGGTTTTAATTCACTTGTTTTTCCTGACTTCAAACTTGCTGTTTATTATGGTGGCTTGAATATGCATCTGAAGGGTTTACCTTCAATGGTGTTTCTTGTTTTGAATCCAGATGAAGACCCTGAGGTGTACAAGGATGCTCTTCCTGAAATAGCTACACAAATTTTCATGAATGCTGATGATGACAAGTACAAGAAACTTGTACCAAAGCTGTACAAACAGATTGAACGATATACGCAAATGACTCCTGAACAACGACAAGCATCGATAATCAATGATCCTGTTAGACGCATAATAATTCAGACTTTGATGAAGCAAGGAACAATCCAATCGGCGGAACTCGAGGAAATGATTTTCGAAGAAGTAGGAAAGAAGATTGATGTTGACATTATTCTTAGTCCGTTAGTCAAAATGGGAGTTATTGCAACAGGTTGGGTAGAGGGTCTATCATCAGAGGTTATCTATCTGACAAGAGCCATGTTTGTTTTACGAAAAACATCTCTTGATACAATAAAAGCTGCAAGAGAAGAACAACTACCAGCGGATGTTGCTGAAAAATTCCTCCAATCAACACAGGAGTATCACCGGGATTACTTGGAACGTATTAGAGCAGATCTCTTTGAAACGATTTGGTCTGAAGCTGAAGGTCTGACTAAGTATATCTTGGATTTTGATATCTACGATATCATTCAAGTTCTTCGAACTGGACCAATTGAAAAAGAGCGATTGAAAGTAGAAACAAAATTAGAAGACGCAAAATTAAACAAGCACTTGAAGGTTCTAGAAAAAGCAAACATCATAATGCGAATTAAAGATAAAGAACGTCGTCAGCACATTTTGCTGAAATGCAATCCTGAAGTGATAACAGTATACCCTGAATGGTTGATTCAACGAACAGTAGATTTGTATAACGATGAAGAAATAGTCAGTCAACAGGCGATACATTACTTGGAAGTACTCAAGATGTCCCATCCAAGCCAACTGGAATCTATGGAATTGCCTGAGTAGAGGTGGTAATGGGATGATTAGAGCGATACACATTTTCAAGGAAGGTCAAATCATATTTGAGGATGTCATTGTTCCCACTAAAGATCTAGACACATCCGCAATACTGATGCTTGTTTCATCATCTGCAAGGAAGTTGCAAGAGTGGAAAATTGATAGCATGGAGATTGAGCGTTATCGATATGTATACCTAAATTCTCATAACACACAGTTCATTATAACGATGGACCGCCAAGCTTCACCCCAAAAGGTCAGTGAAGCAATGATGAGTTTAGTTTCAAAATTCATGACTGCATTCGAGAAGATAATAGACACTAATGAATGGAAGACTACTGACTTCTCACCATTTAGTCTTGGTTTCCGAGCTGTCGTTAGTAGGATTCCTGTTAAAGTAATTTTAGCTGGCCATGGTGGCACTGGCAAAACAACCCTTCTCGAGCTGGCTACTTTGCCATCAAAAGGTCCACCACAAGAATATATTCCCACATTTTTTGGAGATAAGGCGTTATTGAAAGCTGACTTTGACCCTTACATCTTCAGTATGTTTGATCTTGGTGGTCAGGACCGTTTCGTTCAGGAGTGGAGTAAAATCATACGTTCGGGAGTTATGGTTGTAATAGTCACTGATTCAACACAGGAAAACATTGAATGGACTAAACGTGTAGCATATCCCGTTTTGAAGACTGAGCTCCCTTATGCAAGAGCGATTGTAATTGCTAACAAGCAGGACTTACCTGGTGCTCTCTCACCAGAAGAAGTTGGAGCGCAACTTGGAGTACCAGGATATGGAATGCAAGCAAATCAAGCTGATTTCAGAGATCGATGGCTAAAGTTGTTGAAAGATTTAGCTTTCGAAACAATAGAATCCGCCGTTGTCGGTGAGATTATTGAATAATTATGGGTGAATGAAATGGGTCTATTCGATGGTTGGAGAAGAAAACGAAAACGCGAAGCTACTGTCAAGCTTCAAGAACCCAAAATGTCTAAATCTGTTGAAAGCAAAGTTTCTGAAGACATCAAGGAAAGCGAACAAGTTGATATAGTTAGTCTTGTGACAGAGTATGAGCGACTGATTCAAAGAAAAGAGATACTTCAGGTAGAACGGGCAGAACTCACCGCAAAGCTTGACCGTGGTGAGATTGAAGCTGCTGATTTTCGCAAAGAACTAATGAGTAGGATTCAAGAAGCTGCTGAAGTTTGTGATAAACTTCGGGTCGCCGCAGCAAAGCTCACATCGCTCGGATATTGCGGTGTTCTTCACTAGGGTAGATTGGATTAGGAGGAACTTGCTTGACTAAATCACTTGAGGAAGTAATGTGCTTCTTAGAGAACTATACATTGGCATGGCACCATTGGCTCATGTTACTCTCCTTGTTGAAACTCGGAGGAAGTGGAACAAAAGAGCAAATCATGCCTGTTTACAAGAACGAAGGATTTTCTACGTATGCAATAGATCAGGTCTTTACTACTGATTTACTAGAATTGAGTGCGGTTGTCAAAGTTGAAGGTGGATTGGACAATCTTACCAATAATTCCTCAATCATTCTTACTGATGACCCAATATTCCAAAAATTCCTCAAGAAAAACCTAAAGTCTGTTATTTCAACCTTCAAGACACGTCGTCGCTAATAGAATCTATACACAAGTTTTTTCATAGACTCTGTTCTATAGTATGCTTGATGTCAGATATTCGAATCAAAGCTTCCAGATGTCCAGAATGCGAAAAAGTCATAGTTCCCCCCAGAGACCTTTGTCCGTATTGTAGGCACAAGTCAACAAAATCAAATGTAGTTGAGCTGAGTAACGAAGGTAAAGTGCTTTCATTTACAGAATTACATATGCCCCCTGAAGGATTCACACCACCAATGAAGATGGCTCTTGTTGAGCTAGAATTTGGTGCTGTCGTTTTGTGTTTAGGCGAAGAGAATACTGATTTTGAAGTTGAGATAGGAAGTGCTGTTGAACTTACTGTTGATAGTGAGGAACGATTACGATTTCGTATAGTTCACTGATACGTTCACATTGATTTTGACAGCTAGTTAGTGATTTAAGGAAGTAATTTACGGAACAATTAGGTTTCAAAGATGGTTGACTATCTATCCAACGCATTATGGACTGAAGAAGAGGTCAAGTTTCGAAAGGAACTCCAAACCTTTTGTAACAAGGAAATTGCACCAACAGCAGACGAGATCGATAAGGGTCCCTATCCGAGGGAACTCCTTAGAACAATCGGCAAGGCTGGATATATGGGGGTCCTCCATGACAAGTCCGTAGGTGGAACAAATCGTGGGTTATCATATGAGATCATTGTAGCGGAAGAAATCTCTGCACTAAACGGTGGTCTTGATATGGCACGTATGGCTTCTACTACCCTCTATGGAATGCCTGTAGCTCGATTTGGAACTGATGAGCAGAAAAAGAAGTATCTCGAACCTATAGTAACTGGTGACAAGATTGGGGCTATCGGAATTACTGAACCAGATGTTGGGTCAGACACAGCAGCTATGAAAACATCTGCAGTGAAAGATGGTGATGATTGGATAATTAATGGTGAGAAACGTTTCATTACCAATGGGAGCCAAGCCGATTACATGTGCACATTTGTAATTACTGATCCTGATGTGAAATCAAAAGATGGAATGTCCGCATTCATTGTAGATACAAAAGCTGATGGCTTTAGTGTTGTTCAAGATCATGATCTATTGGGAATGAAGTCTGCACGTGTTTCTTGGCTAAAATTGGATAATGTTAGAGTGCCATCTGACATGGTTCTTGGTGAGTTAGGTCAAGGCTTCCGGATTCTCATGGATGAATTGGATTCTGAGAGAACTGCGATTGCCGGAGAGGCAATAGGCTACGGTAGAACCCCGTATGAAATTGCAGTCAAGTATTCAACTGAACGCCATCAATTCGGTAGACCAATCAAGGCGTTTGAGGGAGTAAGTTTCAAGATTGCTGATATGGCGATGAAACTAGAAGCAGGTCGTGCTTTGACACTCACTGCAGCAAGAATGTATGATCAAGGTGAGAAGATAACTAAGGCAGCATCCATTGCCAAGCTCTATACTACTGAGGCTGCAATCCAAATTACTAATGATGCACTCCAGATACTGGGAGGACAAGGGTATACTACCGATTATCCTATTGAACGATTTCTTAGGGATGCACGCCTAATGACAATTGGCGGTGGAACTGCCGAAATTCTTCGGTTCATCATCCAAAGAGAAGTGTACAGGGAGTTCTTCCCACGATAAAAGAGGGGGAAAACCCCTCTCTCATTCTTTTTCGCAAACTATTTCTTGATGAGCGTAGTCATTATTCTCCGTGATTGAACAGGATGGGAATTAAGAAATGGTTGTACTTGAGTATCTGATGGTCTATACTGAATCTGGTTTACCGATTTACAGTAAATGTTATGGAACATTTTGCAAAACTGCTTTCAAAAATCCTGAACTCCTCTCTGGCTTTCTATCTGCACTTCAAACCCTCCCCCAAACGATATCTACTGACTTGAGTCTTGATTCAGTGAAAATGGGCTCCACTGAGATGCGTTTCTCAAGAACAACACCCACAGGTCATTCGATTGTTGTAGGTCTTGCTGAAGATTCAGCAGATATCGCAAAGAAGGTATTTGATTCGGTTTCTGGTGTATTGTCAATGGAAAAATTTTCGTCCCTTGATTGGACTTTCATTTCGTCTGATATGATGAATGAGTTTGAGGATGAGCTGCTCAAAACAGCTCTTGTGGATGCACTGCATGATCATGGTGGTTTTGAAGATGCGTGTGAGCTGGGTGATAGATGTCCAATTCATACTAATGCATACCAAAACGCAACAAGACGCGGTAGAATCTGGGGTATGGTCAAGGACAAATACACAGCAATGCGCGCTAGAATGAGTGCTGGATAATAATTATAAAAAAAGTCTATGAGCGCTCGCGTCCATATGTACCTTTGAAGGACTAATGGGTCGACTCTCTCTTTGCTGCTTGACAGCGTTAAAAAAAGTGACCTAGGACGGTTGGCGAATCAGACATTTGTGCCCTAGAGCA
>JAUWOU010000140.1 GCA_030612005.1 Candidatus Thorarchaeota archaeon
CACCACTGGGAAAATCACCAATCGCTGGCGAAGTGGTAAGAAGTTCCTGACCGTTCGGTATCCAGAGAGTGCAGGTTGCCTAACCAATTGTTGGAGTTGTGGGCATCAGTGCATGTTCAAGCTTGGGGGTGCTCAGTGGTGAACATTGAGACCGAGCTTCTTCAACCAATCGAACTTGGACACAATCCCTCTCGAAGGCGTGCTGAGGTCTGGATCGATTTCGACGGTCCAGTAGGAATTGTACGACGAAGGATCGCCCGTGTCAGGTGGAATCCCAAGAATCAGTGGAACACCGTTGACCCAGTGTACAAGTGTGTGGGTGCGCTCACCAACATGGATGAGGAAACTGGGGAGTTCTATGGTTGTCCGTGGGGATGTTATGCTCTCTTCTCTTTCAAGAAGTTCAAGGCTGACTTCTCCACTCCTGTTCCTCAAATAATCGATGAGAGTGTGTTGAAGGATGATTTTCGCAGGGCACGGAAGAGGACTCGAAGGAGCTGGGTGCGAAATGGTGTCATAGGAGACCCTAGTCTTTCATGGGAAACCACCCTCGACTTGTGCGACATCGAGCATCGGATGGATCTAATTCCCGTTGTTTTCACTAGACAGTGGCTTGACCCTAGTCGCTCTCAGGTGAAGGAGATGGTTGACTATGATGTGCATCTGCATCTCACTATCTGTGCTATGGACTCCGATGAGTTTCTTGCTCCTCGCGAGGAGATGGTTCGCTCATTCCTACGTCACGGTGGAAGGGTTGTGTTGCGCAATGTGACCTTTCATTTTGATGATACCACTGATGAGGGTCTGCGGTTGTGGGAGAAGCAGGATAGATTGATGCGTGGGGACTTTGGTGTGTTCGGGGATCTAGGACCTGAAGTTTTGGAGAACCCTGCACGGTTGATTCGTGGAAAGAAGCAGCGGAATCCCACTTGGAAGGTCTTGGGTGACTGGGCGTACTTCAAGGCTCCCACTACGAAGGACCACAAGTTCTCACGGCACAATCATAACCGGACTGCTGGAGTGTTGTATGATCAACCAGCGTGTTGGGTGGGGTGTCGTCAGTGTCCTGTGCAGTGTCTAACAAGGGATATGCAACAGCGATTGGATGAATTCTAATCTACTCCTCGTCATCCAAGAAAGAGGCGACTAGGTCAGTTCCCTTCCTAAGTTATTCATACATATCTTCTTCATCAACAAAATCACCAGACACTTCTACCACCACCTTGTAGTGAATCAAACCATCGTAAAGGTGTTTTGTCATCGAATCTCAAGATTTTTCTCGAGATTTGACATAATCACAGGAATCACAAGCAATAACACGAATCAAATCACCAGAAAAGTGTGACCCAGTGGTACATTCTGATGACTCAAAATACTCCTCTAATCTTCCCCCACATCGTAGACACGTAAACTCTCTTTGGTCATAGCGCTCAACCTCTCGTACAAAGTTTATCAATTGAATGAAATCCTCACCTGTAAGGTCATGAAAGCCTTCTATCTCGCTCAATCGTTTAGAGAAAAGTTCCTGCTCTAGAGCAAGACTGGGAATATGTGAAGATCTTCTAATGTAGATTAGAGAATATCGTCTGTACATATCAATGAAAGGAAGACCTTCTGACTGTTCACGATAATCTGTAGCAGCCAATAGAATCCACGTTCTAAATTCAGGGACGATTTGTCTTATAGATTGCAGGTTCTTTTTCTCCGGACAATAGTCATCCTTATGATTGGTATCGTTGCGCATATTTTGTAGGCGGTTAATTATTTCATCCCACCGGTCAGTATCCTTCAAATAATCTTTCAATAAATTCCATCTGGAGGAAAGTGCCATTGGGTTTAGAGTACCCTTTAGCAAGTGACAATTTTTTACACCCATCTCTATGACCAATTTTTGAAAGAAATCGTAGAGTGGTTTGACTGCAACTCTTCGTGTATATGCCTGATTGAGATCAAATCTGTCAAACTCATCGAGTGTCGCTTTCATATACTCCTCCAAATTCATTCCCATTTCTCCTCACACGTTACTTATTCAGCATTATCCTATCTTATCTGTCTAACGTTCATGAAAACACGGATTAACCCTCAACATCCATAGTGCCTGATCTAACATATCCTCTTCAGGAAGTCCTACGATGGTCTGTCCACAGATCTGAATGGTTGGGAGTGCTGTGACATCTCCAACATCCTCTATCCCACAGTCCACTTCATGGATCGAATCAACCGATAATTCATGTACCCTCAGCATTTCCTCAAGCATCTCCCTCGCTGCAGGACAGAAGATACAGTGAGAGTTGGTGTAGAAGCGTATGCAGGCTGGACCATCCATCCACCTAGCGTACTCACACCCAAGCTTTCGACCTGGATGCTGACCTTCCTTGATCCTCCCCATGGCATATCCTTTCCTGAAAGAATATCCTCACTGAGGGAATTAAGGACCACTGAGTAGTTACTGTCCATGATGAGTTGTTTTGCTAAACCAAACCACGCAACAGCAGACATTGAGATGAACACGCCCATTGCCCAGAGCATGTTCATTGATATTCCATACATCGACATCTTGATTCCCATGATCGACCAGACAAAGGTTGTGCTCAGTGCCACAGCGAACCGTAGCCAGAAGGCATGCATGATATTCTCTACGAAGATCACCTCAGATTCTTCGAAACCTGACGAGCCCTCTTGTTCTCGATACTTTCCCATGACGAAATCACCAATCAAACAAACGTAAATTTAGCTAATAACTGTTCACACGGAAGGGTCTCTTTGGTAGTGAATTTTTGCAAGTTCGTGACAATTTCAGATACAGGAAAGGCAAATATGGAAGGAGGGTGGAAAGATACTGGGTCAGGTCAGCGTATGTCTCTTCTGAGTCATGACGAGATCACCATTTCGTGCTGGCGTGGCCCACCTTGAATAATCGTGGTTGGAGATGCATAGTTTGGATATTGATACTGAAATTCAGAAATTAATTGATGAAGTAGAACAAGCTGGTCCAGAGGCTCTTCTTTTCGCCCTTTTCAATTCAGACTGGTTTCAAGATATGGCAGTCGAAGATGAAGGTGATGCATCCAACCCTCCCATATTCAGTACATGGGGATTCCTTGGTTCACAGGCATATCTTTGGATTATCGAGGAAATCATGAGAAAAACATCTGATCCCGTTCTTCATATGCTTGCTCATGGGGGTCCATTCCGGAATGATACAAAACCGTATGAAGTACTTAATTTCGTTAGAATGATGATTCTTACTGGACCAACTGTCGTCAAGAACAGTAGTTCAGCGGAATCCTTTGACTACAACCAAGGCTGCGTCCTGTGGGCGGGAAGAGATGAACAAGAGTATATTGAATATCGAAATGCAATCGCATCTGATTCAGAACATCACAAATGGATTTTCTATCTGCTAGAGCATATTCCAAAAGACAAGGATTGGTTCGATGCAGTTGATGAGGACCTCAGAGTCACTCATGAACTCGGATTTGAGGATTTGTTCACTACACTACAACTTCTTGAGTATTGGATGCACAATCCTGAAAAGAAAGCAGAAATCAGTCCTAAAACTCCAATATATCGACTTGACTCGGAGCATCTACAAAACAAGTTACTGACAAAAATGAGTTCTGAGAGTGTAGATAGTGCAATAAAGGCACTTACTTGGAATAGATATACAGATCTCTCAAAGCACCCTTTAATTCATGATGGGGGAGATTCTCATATGTTTGCACATTGGTTCTCTCGATTCTCCCCAAGCCTTGCATTGAGTTGGCTCTACCCCTACTTCTACTTTGGACATCCAACAATATCTGGAACAGCAGGAAGATTGAGAGGGGATCTCTTTGAAGAATACTTGAAATCCCTTATTGAAACAGAAGTAGGAGAATCATGTGTTAGAATGAGAAAACGACTAACACCTGAAAATTGTCCATCACTTTCATCATATGGCATCAACGAAGTTGACATCGACCTTGCAGTTAATCTCGGGAAGTTCGGATTGATAGTAGATGCAAAGGGAGGAATGCACGAGTTACCAAAGTCATTAGAGGGTATACGTTGGCAATCAATCACACCTGACGATGTCTACCAGCGTTTTGATGAAAACAAAGAGATATCTGAAAAATGGGATAGAGTTTTCTCTGCTGTAATACATGAGAGAGAAATTCTTGAAGATTTTGACCTTGGAGATTGTGAGACTCTAATCCCAATGATTGTCCACTCAAAAACCCAGCCAATAATGTTTGAAAGATATCGGGAAGTTCATGAATGCCCCGATTATCAAACTGAAACACACTCAATCAGCACTCTAATTTCCAAAATAAGATGCTTGAGAGAGAGTAACTAGCAATTCGTTTCATGCGTGTAATAATTTGGTCTATACCTGCTTGGTAACACTCCTTGAGGTAATCAGACCTAATAACCTAGTCAATTCGAGTTCGAAAGCTCTTGAGATATCTGATGCTCCACTAATGGCATGAGCAACCTCGTGAAGAAGGACTCCAGCATACAGTTCATAACTCTCAAGTGTTGTTCGTTTACAAATGATATGTCCTTCACTACTGATCCATACACCATCTGCTTCCTGAAAGGATTCTGACTCCTTCCTCATTGTTTCCGAGATGGAAATCATCTTAATTTGTGAAGGTTTGCCCCCGAGAAGTTGGAATATCTTTCCCGTTATCCCATAGACCTTTCTTTCAGCAGCTGTCAGGTCCTTCTTATCAATATACTCGAACTCAAAACTATCTGAGATTTCCTTGACGAATTGACTGATATCTCTGATTAGGTTTCCTGAAATATCAACTTGTCCCCTAATCCTATCTCCTAAACGTTCTGGAATAGTAACAATCTCATAACCAGCATGTATTGCCTCATCGACAACAGTCCCTGCAGTCATGCTTTGTCTTGATGTGAGGAACACAGAACGACTAAGAGCTGAGAGGGTCTTCACTGCATGCTCCTGAACATCAATCCAATTAAGCTCATCATGGAGTGTTCCAAGATGGTAGTTCCTGAGGTCATTTACAAGTGGTCCTGCTACTTGAGTGGTTTTACAGTTCAAGAGGATCGATTTTACTCTGTCTGAATATGCGGAACGACCTACATTAGTCCTCTCTCGGTTCATTGCCTTTCTTATTGCAGCAGTCAATGATGTGATATTGTAACTGAAGAGAAAGTTGTCCTCTTCTGCTACTCTCACTCCATTTACATAGATGCGGCCAATATCCCCTCTCTTGGATAGAACTGAACCATACTTGGTTTCTTCAAGTATCTTATCTCCAGAAAATAACAAGAAGAGGTTCTTTGCATCTGACATATCCTTCTTGGATACTCCTTTCAAAATGAACTCAGTTCCCACGAAATCTTCGTCTGATGGTGCAGTAACATAGGCATGGAGCGTTTCAATATCCTCAAAATCATGCTTTTCTGATTTCCCAAGAGTGATATCACCAAACTTCGACTTGATTAGGACTTCAACTCCTTTCCTATCAAACGTAGCGAGAGCATCCTTCAAACCAATCCCGAATTTTCCTATCACATGCGGGTTAGTTAGCTTTTCATCATTCTCTCTCTGTGTCAGGTGCTCATACTCGAGACCTCTACCATAATCTCTGATATGCCACCACTTCTGTTTATCCTGAAATATCTCAATGTCTTTGGTTTTTGTGAGAAGTTGTTCATCAATAGCATTTGCGATTATCTCTCTTATTGCATGACATACTTCCCAATCCTCAAGTATCTCCTCAATATTCAAATCAAATTTCCTACTAGTCATTAAAGGAGTCACTCCCCAACAAAATCTAGTGATAATCAGCTTATAGTTATTATCAGCTCGGTCCTTCCGAGATAGAAGATTAAGCCTCTCAGCGCGAACATACTCTCAGAAGAATCGTAGGTAGAACGCCGTGCCAGATCAATCAGGAGAAACTACGTTGAGTCAGTGGATGGGGAAAACCCTCACTGGGTGGGAAGAGATACGTCAGGCTCTTGTCTTTGTGGACAGTCTTTCAGAGGAAGAGCGCAATGGTGCAAGGGTCGAGGTGTATGAGCATAGTCGGGAGTCCAGTGTGAAGGTGAGTTTTCGTTCGTTGCAGGAGATGGATGAGTGGTTGAAGATGCGTTTTCGGAAGCAGTTGCTCAAGGGGAATGATAATCCATCTTCTAAGATACTGGATGTGCTCAGTGAGGTTCATGGACATCTTGTGATGAACTAACTCAGATTACATTGTGTTCAGATTCGATAGGCGACAATCTGTGAGCTGATTTGTTTCTTGGACTATCCACACCAAATGCAATAATATATTGACCTAGGGGGATGTCATAAAACGTAGGAGATAATCGATGTCTGATTTTAGAAGCTCTGCTAGTTTTGGGAAACGAATCGAATATGTTGTGATTGGGGAACTGCTTCGTCAAGGTTATGACATCTATCAGACTCTTGTCGATGATCAAGGCATTGACTGTGTCTTGCGTCATAAGGGAAAGAGCTCTCTAATCTATCTTGATATTCAGATAAAAGCCCGCTCTAAAAAGAGCAAGCTGATACATGCAGGTCGATTCTCGAAACTACAAGTTGATTCAGAGCGACCTCCACGACCTAACTACCTTTTCATATTCTATTCTGAACATATCTCAGATGGAACATATTGGATTATTCCATCAACAGAGATTGTTAAAGAAGGCACTTCACACGGTGAAAAACATAAGGGAAAATACAATCTCTCTCTAGCAGGAATACGAAAAGGGTCCCCGTATCCAAAACCAAGATTCGAGAAGTATCGTGATGAGAAAGGGTTTGGCTTGCTTGAGTCTATAGTGGATGAATTGGATACAAGTCATCAAGGGATGACGTTTTAACATACATTTACTCCACACCAGAGGTTCATGGGCATGTTGTATTATCGTAATTGGTGAATATAGTACAGACTACTTATGTGCATATACATTGATTATAGATTGAATAAGAATGCTATTTGATGATATCAAACGAACTGATTTGGATCCATCGTACCGTTCCGAATCCATTTTCAGTTACATCAATCGATCTGCCAGAGATGAAATATCACAGTGTAGAGATTATGTCGAAATGATGTATTCATTGTTTCCAGAGAATAAAGATATTCGTGGAAGGATAAGAAGAGGAGATGATATTCATTTCATCTCGGCTTTCACCGAGCTATATTATCAAGCACTGTTCAAAGCATTACACTATGATGTTTCAATACACCCCGAAAGGAAGGGTGCTTCAGAAAAACCAGATTGGCTTCTGACGAATGATTCAGGAGAAGAGTTCTATTGTGAAGCAACTGTATCTTTTCCAGAGAAGGAAAAGCGAAGAGGTGTAAAACATCAAGATGATGTAATAGACTATCTTAGAGATAATCTGGAAGATGGCACGCGATTATCAATCCATTTTGGAGGATATCCAGAAACATCTCTCAAACCCTCACAGGTGAAGAAGGAAATACAAACACACATCGATGAGAACAGGGATTCTGCTGAAGAAGATACTTCTGATATGGGATCATCAAAAGAATTGTCTGAATTAACTTCTGACTATATTAGTAGTGTATTCGTAAGTGAACCAAAACTTGAAGGTGTGTCTGGAGCATCTATTTCTGTCGGATCTGGAGTAGAAGTGGTTACAACTCACATAAGGATTCGGGAGAGACTTAGACAAAAGGCTAAGAAGTACAAGAATTTGGAAACGCCTTTTGTGATTGCGATTAACGTATATGACAATTTTCCTCAATCAGACGACATTCATGTTGAGCAAGCTCTAATTGGTGATGAAGTAGTAGTTTTCAACGAGCAAGAATCTAAACTTGCAAGAAAACCCAACGGGTTTTGGGGATATCCAGACAATAAGAAATACTCACGAGTGAGTGGGATTCTAGCTGTGGATCGTCTAACTCCATCTAGAGTAGAGAATTGTGAAATCACTCTTTGGCACAATCCTTTTGCAGAGTTTCCAATCTCTACATCAGAATTCCCTTTTCGACAAAAGATAATACTCAATCCAAATATGCCCAAGTTCGATACAGTACCTTCACAAAAACCATCATTCGAAATACTAAGAGGAATTATTTGAATTTTTTTGGTACTTCAAGAAAGTTGGATGTGCTCAGTGAGGTTCATGGGCAGGTTGTTCTAATCTAATCCAATTTACTATTCAGCTAGTACTGGGCAGAATGCACCATAGTAGATTTATATCACCAATAAGCGATGTAACAAACGAGAGATGGTGGAGTTGCGAGAATCATATCGAGAGGGATTAAAATTAGCATGGAAGAATGGTAGTTTCGGGGGAAGATTATCCAGATCCGCTCTTCGAATTTTTACTGCAACATGCTTCCGTGAAACGAGTGGCGAGTATCTTTCTAGAATGAATGCTGATTACATTCTACCACCAATCGGATACTACTACTCTCTATTCCATATTGGTGTGGCCATGCTTTACCTAGATTACAAAACCGAAACTAAGGAAATTAAACATACAAAAGAAAAGCCTCTCACTCATCGTAAAATAATCGGGCTCATGAATAGAAAATTAGTTTCGCGCAAATTCATTTCAAAAGAATTTCTAGACCTATTGAGTAGAATGAAGCAATTACGAGAACAAATTAATTATGGATTTCACGGTGTGCATATGTTAACCAAGGAAGAGAAATTTCATGGAATCGAAGAAGAAGAGAGAATTTTCCTAGGTACTTTCTTGAACGAGGCTTACAAGAAAACAGGCGATGCATTTGATGAAGCATTTGAGTATATTTCATTGATCTCCGATGCAGCTGGTGAGAAGGACAACGGAAAGACGATTGGTGGTGGGTTATCGAGTATAATATCATCAAGCATGGAGGATTTGGGTGACCGATACATGTCTGATGATGTTAATGCAAGAGTATTCTGCTACTTGGCAGATAAGGATCTATTTGTCTAAAATGTGGAAACATCATTCCCAAACTCTTGTTGGACCAACTTCTACGGTCAATTTGCCTATCTCTAGTCTTTCCATGGTCGCCACAGCTCATAATCATGCAGCTT